>JBFZBV010000120.1:0-4319 GCA_041308285.1 Planctomycetota bacterium
ATGCTCTCGTCCGGGTGCCCCATGAAGTTGTTGAACTTGCCCGCCTCGGCAATCGGCTTCAGGATTTCAAGGGCTTCCTTGCCTTTGCCGGTCTCGGCCAACGCCTGGCCGTACTGCGTCTTCAGGACGATTTCGAACATGGGGTCGGGCTGCTCCGTCCCCTGTATCGTCACGAGGCCGTTCTTGGATTCCGCGGCCTTCTTGAGGTACGGCAAGGCGTCGGCGAATCTCTTCTGCTCGAGGAACACGGCGGCGATGTAGTAGTTGGCCGCCTGATGGTCCGGGCAGGCCTTGAGGACTTCCTGGTAAGCCTTGACAATCTGGCCCGGCGCCATCCTGGAGAGGCGCACGAGGTCCGCCAGGTTGATGAGGGCCTTCATGTTCGCTGGGTCGTACTGAAGGGCCTTCTGGAAGCATTCGGCTGCCAGCTTGACGTTCTTCTCGGACAGGTACTTGAGGCCCTGCTGGAGATACAGATCCGACTTCTCCTTGTCGATTTTGGGCTCCTCCTTCGCCTGGGCGTACGCCAATCCTGCGGACGAGGCGAAGCCTGCGAGAACAAGGACGACCAGAAGCTTCTTCATCTATTCCCTCCGATTCGATCGAAAGCGGCTTTGAATCCGGAAACCCTGTCAATACTCATATCTTATTGTAGTACGGCCCCGGGACAAGTTTCAAAAAAAAACCTGGAAGGGAGCACCGCGGGGGGAGCTCCGGGCCTCCGGGCGGCATCCTGCGGCGCTACTCCCGTTCTGTCAACGATTTACGGCCCGCGCAATCGTGTAAAAGGAAGGTAAATTCCCCTCAGAACGTGAACCCGACTCCGATGGAAAAGCACAGGTACTCGTGCTTGAAGTCGTCCATGGTCGTCGCCGCGTCGTCTTCGTAGAACTCGGTGATGCTGAAATCATACCTAATCTCGGCCAGGACGAAGACGTTCGGATTGACCTTTATCTCCGCGCCCGCGCCCACGACGAACCCGAAGTCGAACGCCTCGATGTCCTCGAGGTCGTCGTCAGCGTCCGAAGTGGCTCCCGTGGCCTTGACCTTCGTCTCGGTCTCCCATGTCCCGCCCAGGAAGAAGCCGAAGTTCATTCCGCCGAAGACGCGCGGCGTCACGACGGTCCCGGTCGGAATCCGCGCGATCGCAAGGAGAGGGAATTCGAAGTAGTGGAACATGGTCTGCATTTCGTACTCGAACCAGGCGTTCTCGTAATCGAGCCACGTGCCCTTCATCGCGTAGGCCCAGCCGAGCTGGAAGCTCACGTACTTGATGGGATTCACGGCGAATGCGACCTCGACGGCAGGGCCGAGCTTGTACGGGTCGCCGTAGTCGTCGCCCACGACGTCCTCCCAGTCCTCGCCCCAGTAATTGGTCAGGAGCAGGCCCGCGCGGATGACGATGCCGAACATGCCCTTCTTCCCGAAGTCGGACCCGCCGCCGCCTCCCCCGTATCCCCCGCCCTCGTCCCCGCCTCCGCTCCAGTCGTCGCCCCACTGGCCCTGAAGCCTGCAGGGGATTAGGCCGGCAGCGCCCCCGTCCGCCGCGGCGGTCTGCGCCAGCATCGTCACAATCGCCAATGCGAATAGACCGGTCTTCATCCTGCCCTCCGCGATTCGATTGAGCCGGGCCCGGCCCGGCCGTTCTCCGTCCTCGGCCGCCCATTTATAACACGCGCGTTCGTTCCCGGCACACGAAAATCCCGTCCGCCCGCGACGGCGCCGCCTGTCCGCGGCCGGCCGCAATCACTTCTTCCCTTCGGCCCGGGCCGGGCCGAACACGCGCGCGTCGGTGCATATGGAATACGCAGCTCCGTTCCCGTTCCTGAACGTGAAGCTCGCGTATGCGGCGGCCCAGCCGCCCTCCGGAGCGGGAGGGACGGCGAAGGAGTACGTCTCCCGCCCGCCTTCCGCGGTCCCGGCCACCTCCCATTTGGCGTCCCTGAAATCCCGCGTCGCCGAGACCGCGGCCCACAGCGCGGCTCTCTCCGGAGCAGGCTCCGCTCCGGCCCGCACGCCTGCCGCCCCCTCCGCGCAGGTCCATTCCCAGCGCAGGGCCGGCATCCTGCCTCCCGACATCACGGCGTCGTGGAAAGCCGAGACCGTCTTCACGACGGTCAGGTTCAGCCCGTGCCCGGCGTTCGGAACGTAGTGGAGGAAGGCCGGGCCCTTCAGATCGAAGAAGTACAGGCCCGCGGAATCCACCGGCCAGTAGCGGTCGTTCGTGCCGAGGACGATGAGTTTCGGGACGCCGATGGACTCCCGCCTGAGGTAGGGATCGACGATGCCGAGGAGTTCCGCCCCCCTGCCGCCGTCCAGCCTGTCCGGCAGGCCCAGCGCAGTGTAGTCGCGGATGCTGTCGGAATAGGCGCCCCATGTCTCGAGCTGGTGCGGCATGTGTTTCCGGAGGTTCAGCATGTCAATTACCATCGGGGCGATGGCCGCGACCCGCTTGTCGACGGCGGCGGTGAGCCATGCGGTCCAGCCCCGCTTGGAGGCGCCCGTCACGAAGAACCTCCTTATCCCGAGCCCCTCCTCCTTTCCCAGCGACGCCGAAACCGCGTCCATGGCCTTCACTGCGGACTTCGTCATGGGCAGGAGCAGCGGCCACAGGGGGTCGCCGGTCTCGAGGAACTTCGCGAACGTGAATGCGATGAGGTCGTCCTCGTGCCTGCCGCCGAAGAGCGGCTGGTTCGGGACCTGCCCCAGGACCGCAATCGGACACCGGAGGGACTTCGCGAGCTGGACGGCGAGATCCGAGTCGCCCGGAATCCTGTCCTCGAATCCCGCCTTGTTGCCGCCTCCGGAGATAATCAGCACCGCGCCGTCCCCGGCCGCGGGTTCCGCCGGGACCGCCAGCAGAAGGGCGTGCTTCCAGACCTCCCCCTGCCACTTCTGGGAGGACAGGAGCAGGAGCCTCACCTTGACGTCCCCGAGATCCACCGTCTTTCTCGTCTCGAAGGCGTAGGCTCCGTCGTCCGACGCGACGTACTTCTCGAGCGGCCCCGGGCTCTCGCCGGCCTCGAGGGAGGCCGAGGAGACCAGGATCACGCAGGCGGCACTGCGGAAGGCCGTAATAAATCCCGTCCCGTGCATGGCGCCTCCTTGCTTCCAAACCTCACGCGCATTGTATAGAATCCCTCGGTTTTTACGACCGGTTTCAGGGAATCGATTATGACAGACCCGCACAGGAAAAAGAAATCCCTGAGCACGCAGGAGCTCCTGAGCATGAACATGGACAGGCTCAAGGAGTACATGCAGAAGTGGGGCACGGACCCCGGCGCGGCGAAGCCAGCCGGCGAAGACGAGAAGCGCAAGAGCGGGCGCCTCGTGGCGGCGAATCCGGGCAAGGATATCCTTCTGCTGGTCCACGACCCGCTCAGGCTCGCCCAAATCAGCGCGACCAACGACAGGCAGCCGGACCACGCGAAGTTCCGCCTTTCGCGCTGCCAGACCTTCAGGAAGGCCGTGGAGACCCTGCTCGAATCCGAGCAGAGGCTCATAGTCGTGGCCGAGGATTCCGAGAAGGCGGAGGAGGGCAGGATTGACGTCAGCGGCCTGGACTTCCTGCTCGTCCTCAAGGGCGTGATGCCCCAGGGGGACTCGACCTTCCTGCTTCGCAAGCAGGCCATACTCAAGGAGAGCATCCCCGGCGACACGTCCGAGGAGAAGCTGACGTCCTACAAGATTCTGAAGAAGGACTGCGACACGAGGCCGATTATCTACCTGACGTCGGACCAGAACGGTCCCGAATCCAGGCTGGCGTCGAGGGTGCACAACGTGAAGAGCGTCGCCATGGACCCGCCGGGGTTCGCGAACCTCTTCCTCAAGCTGGGCGAGGCGCTTCTCGTCAGGTAGCCCCGGGCGCGGAGCCCGCGCCCCGCAAGGAGCGGATGCGATGGAACCCGGATACTCGCTGAGGCTGCTCGAACTGCCGGACGACTCCGGCATCCTCGTGCGTCTCCACCGGATGTACGACGTCGAGTACGGCTTCACCCGCAAGGAGGAGGAGTACGCATTCATCGCGGACTACGTCTCCAGGCACTCGGACATCTACGTCTGCGTGGCCGTCATGGCCGGATCGGAGCCGGTGGGCTACGGCAGGTGCTACGAGAGGGTTTCGACGTCTTCGTGCGACCGGGTGCTGATGCTGGACATCGTGGAGATTGCCCGCGCGCACAGGGGGCGGGGCCTCGGCAAGGCGCTGGTCGGGGAAATCATCCGCATCGGCGCCGAACGGGGCTGCGCGAGAATCGACCTTCTCGCGGACCTCGACAACGAGACGGCCAAGGGGCTCTACGCATCCTTCGGCTTCCGGG
>JBFZBV010000121.1:0-2472 GCA_041308285.1 Planctomycetota bacterium
ACGCCAAGGAGGCTTCGAACGAGTTGCGTGCGTATGTCGAAGGCCGGAACCTGGTCGAGGAGAGGACTAAGTCCGTTCGCCTCGAAGAGGCTGCGTTCAACCTGAAGAAGGCCCGGGAGAAGCTCGGCAGGATGCCGGGCCTGCTCGAAGACGGTTTCGTTTCCGCCGAAGAGGTCTCCGTCTGCAGGGTGGAGGCCGGCAGGGCGGAGACGGAGCATCTCAAGGCGGGCTTCAATCTGGAAGTCTTCCGCGAGTACGAGAGACCCATGGAAATCGCCCGCAGGATGAACGCCGAGGCCGCGTCCGGCTCCTCGCTCGCGGCCGAGAAGAAGCGTCTCGAAGTCGAAATCCTGCACGCCGGGCTCGCCATAGAGGAGAAGAAGTCCTGGCTGGCAGACCTCGCCGAGGAGCATGGGAAGCTCAGGGAGGTCCGCGGCCGCGCCGTGGTGAAGTCCCCGGCGGACGGGCTGGTAACCTACGGCGATTCGGACGAGGGATGGGGGAGGGACGAGGAGCTCAAGGTCGGCGCCGCGGTATGGGGCGACGAGGTGCTCATCACAATCCCGGACCTGAGCGAGATGAAAGCCCTCATCAAGGTCCCCGAGAACCGGGTCTACATGCTGCGCCTCGGCCTTGCGGCGCGGGTCGAGGTCAGCTGCGGAGGAAGGAAGACGGTCGAGGGCCGAGTGGAGAAAATCGCAGAGCTCGCGGACGTACGGGGGGACGACGCGAGGGAGTTCGACGTCGAGATCGTCTTCGACTCCGCCGGGCTCGACTTGAAGCCCAGGCTGACGGCGACAATCGAAATTCCGCTGGGTTCGGCCTCGGGAGTCCTGTTCGTCCCCGAGCATGCCGTGCGCAAGGAGGCCGGGACGAGCCGCGTGACCGTGTCGTCGGGCGGAATCCTGGCGAGCGTCGAGGTCAGGACCGGCATGACCGGCGGCGGATTCGTCGAGATACGCGAGGGACTGTCCGAAGGCGACCTCGTCTTCATGGGGCCGGAGGAGGCGCAGGAGGGCGCGGAGGACGCGGGCCGCTGACGCGGCGGCGGAGGAGGGCGCATCGAAACCGTCATGAGCGTGCAGAACGTCGGGAAGGTATACGAGGGCAAGGTCAGGGCCCTCGAGGGCGTCAGCTTCGACGTTCAGGCCGGGGAAGCGGTGGCCGTCGTCGGCGCGTCGGGATCAGGCAAGTCGACGCTGCTGAATATACTCGGCTGCCTCGACACGCCGACCGAGGGCACGTACAGCTTCAAGGGCAGCGACGTGAGCAAGCTGAGGGACGACGAGCTCTCCGAAATCCGCAACCGCCACATCGGCTTCATCTTCCAGTCCTTCAACCTCATCCCCCAGCTCGACGTCATGGAGAACGTCGAGGTCCCGCTCTTCTATTCCAGCCTGGGCAGGAACGCCAGGAGGAAGCGGAGCGCCGAAATCATCGAGCGCGTCGGCCTCGGGCAGAGGGCAAGGCACGTGCCCGCGCGCCTGTCGGGCGGCGAGTGCCAGCGCGTGGCCATCGCAAGGGCGCTCGTCAACAACCCCGACGTGCTCATAGCCGACGAGCCGACGGGCAACCTGGACTCCAAGACCGGCGGCGAAATAATGGATTTCATACGCAAGCTCAATACCGATTCCGGCATGACGCTCATCCTTGTGACGCACGACGCGCAGATAGCTTCCACCCTGCGCAGGAGGGTGGTCATCTCCGACGGGCGGCTGGCTTCCGACACGAAGTCCTGATTCGCAGACGGACACGGTCCGCCCAGTGGCGGCCGCGGACGGAGGATTGATGCTGAGAATAATCGAGATGTTCGCGCTCGCCATGAAGAACCTGAACAGGTACAAGCTGCGCACCTTCCTCACCACCTCGGGGATAATATTCGGCATAGGGGCGGTGATTTCCATGATGTCCGTCGGCGCCGGCGCGAAGGCGGAAATCCTCGCCCAGATTGAGAAGATGGGCATCAACAACATCATCGTCACCACCGTCAAGCCCCCCGAGGAGAAGAAGGCCACCGGGAAGGAGCAGTCCTGGACCAACATGTACGGCCTGGCTTTCAAGGACGCCGACTACCTCGAATCCATCCTGGAATCCGCGAGAATGGTCCTCCGCGTGCACAGGGCGAGGCAGAAGATCTATTTCCGCAACCGGATAATAGAGGCGAAAATCCTGGGCGTGCAGCCCGAGTACTTCGGCGCTCTCAACATCGATGTGGGCATGGGAAGGGCGATCCTCCGGTGCGACGAAATCAACGCCCGGAGGGTATGCGTCATCGGGCCCGGCCTGGTCCGCGAACTGCTGTACACCGGCGATCCCATAGGCATGACGCTGAGGCTCGGCACCGAGGTCTTCTCCGTGGTCGGCGTGACGCACGACGAGGCCATGTCTTCCGGCATGGACGCCGCCATCTCCGAGGGCGAAGCCCTCATGGTGTACATACCGTTCGAGACGTCCCTCAGGCGCTTCGGCACC
>JBFZBV010000122.1:0-3825 GCA_041308285.1 Planctomycetota bacterium
GCTCTCAGGGCCGCAGGCCCGCGTCCCTGACGGCCTTCAAATCCTCGGACACGGACTCGCCCGGGGTCGTCAGGAAATCCCCAATCATCAGGCCGTCCGCCCCGGCCAGGAACACGGCCGCCTTGAGGGACCCGAGATGCCGGGCGCGGCCGGCGCAGATGCGGATTTCCTTGCGCGGCATCATCAGCCGGGCGACGGCGACGATTTTGAGGCATTCCATCGGCGTCAAATCCCCGCCGGCGGCAATCCTCGCGCCCTCGACCGGGACGTAGAAGTTCATCGGGACCGAATCCGGGTCGAGATTCCGCACCGTCTCAAGCAACTCGACCCTCTGCGCGGAGGTCTCGCCGAGCCCGAATATCCCGCCGCAGCACACCGAGAGGCCGGCCTTGCGCGCGTTCTCTATCGTCGCGAACGACTCCTCGATCTTCCGCGTCGTGCATATGGACGGGTAGAAGCTCGGGGCGGTCTCGATGTTGTGGTGGTACCTGTCCAGTCCGGCGTCGCGCAGGCGCTCGAGCGCGTCCAGGGGCAGGATCCCGAGGGACGCGTCGGGCTTTATCTGGAGCTGGCCCGCTATGCCGGCTATCGCCACTGCGAGGGTCTCAATCTCCGGTTTCGACGAAGTCGACCTCCCGCTTGCGACTATGCTGAACCTGCGCGCTCCGGACGCCTGGGCCTTTTCGGCGGCGGCGAAAATCCGTTCCGCGTCCGCCAGGGGGGAGGTCCGGACGCCCGAAGGGTTGCGGGCGGACTGCGCGCAGAAGGCGCAGTCCATGGCGCAGCCCCCGCTCTTGGCGTTCATTATGGCGCAGAGGAACGCGCGGTCCTTGGAGAACTCGTATTTCAGCGCCGCTGCCCGCCCGAACAGCCCCGCAGCCTCCGAGCCGTACGATTCAATCAGGCGCAGGGCTTCTTCAGATCCGATTCCCGGCACGTCCATCCTCCGGCCTCTCCAATCCCGGCCCCAGCGCCTCGTTCAGCGACCCCATCCGGTACCCTTCGAGGTCGATGGACGAGAAGGCGAATCCAATCCGCCTGAGCCTTTCCGAGACGGCGGCGCGCAGGCCCGGATCGAGGAAACGCCCAATCGACCCGGGCTCCGTCTCTATGCGCGCCGCGCGGCCGTGGCAGCGCACCCTGACCTGGGCGAAGCCGAGGTCGCGGAGGAAGTTCTCCGCCTCGTCCACCATCCTAAGCTTGTCCGCGGTGACCTCTTCGCCGTAGGGGATTCTCGACGCGAGGCACGCCCCGGAGGGCAGCCAGGCGGTTTCCAGGCCCGCGTTGGCGGAGGCTTCCCTGACTTCCGCCTTGGTGAATCCCGTCTCGGCAAGCGGGCTTCGGACGCCCGCTTCCGCCATGGCCCTCGCGCCGGGCCTGTAGTCGCTCCGGTCGTCGGCAGTGGACCCGTCGACCACGGATTCGGCGCCCATCGCCGCGGCTTCCGCCATCAGCGCTGCGGAGAGCTTCCTGCGGCAGTGGTAGCATCGGTCCGGCGGATTACGGACGAACCGGGGATCCTCGAGGCTTCCGGTCCGGATTTCCTTCATCGCGAGACCCAGCGCCGCCGCGGTCTTCTCCGCCCTTTCGCGGTCCCGCGAAGGGAGCGTTTCCGACACGGCCAGGGCGGCAGTGACGCATTCCGGACCCAGCGCCTCCACGGCCGCCTTGAGGACCAGCGTGCTGTCCGATCCGCCTGAGAAGGCGACGAGGACGCGCCCGCGGCCGCGGAACCACGCCTTCAGGGCGCCGTACGCCTCAGCGGCGGTCCGCGTCCCTCCGAATCCAGTCATGTCAAAGCTCCATCGGCGCGCGCCCCGGCGCTCCGCAGCGCGCGTCAGCGAATCGCCAGCATCTTCCCGACGGCCGCCGAGGCCTTCCGGGCGACGGGCCCGTCAATCTCGATGCGGGTCTCCATGTTCTCGAGGCATTCGAGCAGGCTCTCGAGCGAGGTGAGCTTCATGTTCGGGCACACGGCGGCCTCGGAGGCGGGGATGAACGACTTGCCCGGGTTCTCCTTCTGGAGCCTGTGGAGTATCCCGATTTCCGTGGCGACGATTATGCGCCCGGCCCCGCATTTCCGGGCGAATTCAATCATGCCGCCCGTGCTGAGCACCCGGTCGGCCATCGCCGAGACCGCGGGATGGCACTCGGGGTGGGCCATGACGACCGCGTCCGGAAATTCGCGCCTCCTCCTCTCGATGTCCTCGGGCAGTATCCGGACGTGCGACAGGCACCACCCGGGCCAGAGGACGAGATCCTTCCCGGTCTGCCGCGCGACCCACGCGCCGAGGTTCATGTCGGGGACGAAAATCGCCCTGTCCCGGGCGACGGCGTTCACGACCGCCGCGGCGTTCGCGGAGGTGCAGCAGACGTCGCTGTGCGCCTTGACCTCCACGGACGAGTTGACGTAGCAGACGACCGGCGTCCCGGGATGCTCGCTCTTGAGCCTCTCGAGCCCGGGGACGTCGACCATGTCGGCCATCCAGCACCCTGCGCGCGCGTCGGGCAGGAGCACCGTCTTGCCGGGCGAGAGCAGTTTGGCCGTCTCGGCCATGAACCTGACGCCGCAGAACACGATGGCGTCCGCCTCCGAGGACGCAGCCGCGCGGCTGAGCTCCAGCGAGTCCCCGACGATGTCAGCGACGTCCTGGACCTCGCCGAGCTGGTAGTTGTGCGCCAGAATCAGGGCTCCGCGGCGGATCTTGAGATCCCTGATGCGTGCCGCGATTTCGTCCCTACCCATTCTTCTTCTTTCCCTTGCCCAGAGGCGACATCGCGCGGACCTTGCCGACGACCTCGGCGACCGTCGCTATCGTCCTGTCCATCTCCCCCTCGGTGCTGGCGCGGCCGAGCGAGAACCTGAGCGACCCGTGAGCCTGCTCGGCCGTGAGGCCCATGGAAAGGAGCACGTGGGAGGGCTTGAGATCCCCCGAGGAGCAGGCCGAGCCGGTGGACACTGCGATTCCCTTGAGATCGAGGCTCAGGAGCAGCGATTCGCCCTCGACGTAGGCGAAGCTCAGATTGAGGGTGTTGGGCAGGCGCTTCTCCGGATGGCCGTTGAGCTTGACGTCCTTGACCTTCTCCAGGATGCCTTTCTGGAGCCTGTCCCTAAGCCCGGCCAGTCTTTTGACTTCCGCGGGGAGGTCGGCGGCGGCAATCTCGCAGGCCTTGCCGAAGCCCACGATGGCCGGGACGTTTTCGGTTCCCGCCCTCATGTTCCTCTCGTGGTGGCCGCCGGTGAGGATGGGCTTGATTTTGACGCCCCTGGCCGCGAACAGCGCGCCTATGCCCTTGGGCCCGTGTATCTTGTGCGACGAGAAGCTCGCGAGCTGCACTCCGAGCCTCTTCATGTCCATCGGTATCTTGCCGAGGGCCTGGACCGCGTCCGTGTGGAACACGACGTTTTTGCCTGCGAGCGCGCGGGCGATCTCCTCGATTGGCTGGATTGATCCCATCTCGTTGTTCGCGGCCATGATTGTCACCAGGGCGGTGTCCGGCCTGACGGCCGAAGCCACCTCGCCCGGGTCGACGACGCCTTGCGAATCCACGCCCACGAAGGTGGCTTCAATAAGGCCGCGCTTCTCCAGGTTCTTTATCGTGTGCAGCACGGCATGGTGCTCGATGCGGCTCGTAACCACGTGCTTCCTGTCCGGATTCGCCTCCAGCACGCCCCTGATTGCGAAATTGTCGGACTCCGTGCCGCCCGAGGTGAACACTATCTCCTTGGGCTCGGCGTTGATGAGCTTCGCGACCTGCGATCGCGCGTTCTCGAGCGCCTTGCCGGCTTCCTGCCCGAACGAATGGATGCTGGACGCGTTCCCG
>JBFZBV010000123.1:0-4345 GCA_041308285.1 Planctomycetota bacterium
CGTGGATATCTCGCGCTTGATTTCGCTCGACGGAAGGTGGCGCGATGCGGACAGGGCCCCGAAAGCCCGGCCCGACGGGTCCTCTAGCTTGAGGAAGCCGGCCAGGTCGATTCCTCCGCCGGATTCGCGCGTGGAGAACATGAGCCTCTCTCCGCCGAGCATCAGGCGGCCGTAGACGTCCTCGGGCATCATCCTGCTCGTGAGCATGTTCTCGAACGGGCCCGATACCGCGCCAACGTAGAAGGACGGCCCGATGTAGACGTTGAAGTCGGGGCCCAGCATGTCTGACCTGGTGGCGTACCAGATTTCGTCGTTGAAGTGCCCCATGATTTTCTCCGGGTACATCCCGGGCCGGGAATATCCGGTCGGGCTCGCGTCCACTTCCTCTCTGATGTCCATCTCGAGGAGATCCCGGAAAACCTCGAGGCCCTGGGCGAGTTCAGCCTCTATGGAACTCATGACCCTCTTCTCGGTCATGTTCTCCACGGTGAAAAGCAGGACGATGATTGGCAGTATCGAAATGGCGATGTAGGTGATGAGCAGCCTGTACTTGAACCTGAGCCTGAACAGGCCCTTGAGCTCCGGGTTGTACGGCGCGGCGGCCAGAACGAAAGCGAGGAACAGGACGCCGCCCGCAGCGAGATCTATCAGCAAAAGCCTCATGAACTCGAGTACGTGCCTCCAGCCCACCTGCTTCTTGAATCCCATTGCCGTTACCGCGTGACCGGCCGGCTCCAGGTCTGCGAGGAGCATCTGCTCGACCTTCCCGCCGGGCACCTCCTCCTCGAACCAGACGGGCGCTTCGCCGCCCTGCGCCGGGACCGCCGCGCCTTCAGGAAGCGGCCTGCCCGCGGCCATGTCCGTCGACGTGCTCAGCACCAGCCTGCCGTCGACGTAGCGCGAAACCGCGAGGTCGGGCTCCTCCCCCCCCAGGCCGAACGGCGCCGGCATGCCGGGGATTGCCGCGCGCTTGAGCGGGAAGGGCCAGAGGACCGCGGCCGTGATGTAGGCTGCGAGGTTGTCGGACGGGTTTCCGATGAAGGTCTTCACCGTGTGGAAGACCTGCCCGCGCCAGTCGCCCACGCCCTGCCTGCTGATTATCGTACCGGGCGCAAGCCCCTCGAAGTCGGCGTCCGACGGGTGTTCCCAGCCGGCATCGACGGTGCCGCCCGACTCCCTGCCGAAGGGCATGTTGAAGGAGTAGTCGCCGATCTTCTCGTATCTGGTCAACCTGACGTGGCACGAGATTTCAGGGCTCGCGAGCCCGCTTTCGGCCAGGACCAGCGCAGGCAGGAACTTCGGCACCGAATATCCCGACCCGAGGTGCTCGAGTCTTACGTCGCGGGCCACCTTGACGGCAGCCATCCGAAGCTTGAACGCCACCGCATACGCCTTGGCTTCGCCGAGTTCCCGGCCGGTCCGGGCAATCCTCTCCTTGAGGCTTTCCTCGTTCTCCCTCCTGAGCGACGGGAAGCAGACCAGCGCCGATGCCACGAGGAACATGAGCACGTGGTTGAACGAGTACCGTTCCTTCTTGAGGGCGGAGTGAAGGAAGAACGACGCCAGGACGACCGCCACGATGAACGCCGAAGGTATGAGAAGGTCCGAGAACGGCGGAAGCGCCGCTGCGGCCATGCCCGCGCAGACGGTGCATGCGGAGGCAATGCGCGCAATCATCGGTCTGAGGCCCGCGAATCCGAGCATCCGGGACATGGCGTTGACCGCCGTGACGCATCCCATCAGGAAGCAGATGCTGGCCAGGAACAGCGCAATCATCATTGCCGTGCCGACCTCGTCGGGCCAGACCCTCCCGGGAGGGAAATACTGGAAGCTGCCGGCCCTGAGCACCGCGGCTATGGCCCGGTCGTAGAGGATTGCGCAGAGCGGCACCGCCAGCGCGCACGGCGCGGCCAGGGCGGCCGGCGCCAGCCGCGCGCGGCGCTTCGCGAGCCCTTCCGCCCAATCGTAAAGCGTCGGCTGGCAGTGCCTCAGGAAGACCAGGAACACGGCCGACAACGTCGCGACGGTCAACAGGAAGTCCCCGGGCGAGGAGGCGAGACCCATCGGCAGATGGGCGTCGAAAAGGCCGCGGGAGAAGAGCCTTCCCCCGAGAACCGATCCCGGGAACCCGGCGGCGCAGAGACCGGCCCTGAAGGCGATGCACAGCGCCGCGAAGACGGCGAACCGGCCTGGTCCCGGCGCGGCGCCGCCCCGGTACAGCCGCCTGAGCGCGAGCAGGAACGCCGCGCCGAGAAGAGCGGAGACCGCCGCTGAAATCCACGGCGAGGGAAATCCGCCTTCAGGCGCCGGATTCGGCGCGAAATAGACTCCGAGCCCGGCGCCAGCGGCGGGCCCTTCCTTCGGGAACGGGGTGAAGTCGTCGAGCGGATTCGGTTCCTCTCCCGGTTCCGGCAGGAGCTTCTCGCAGAGGTGCGCGGATCCGTCGAGGTCGGCCCCCAGGCGGCCCAGGAGCCCCTGGTCCATGCCGAGGACGGCGAGCGAGGGGAACCTGAGTCCGAGGGGCGCGAGGGCGGCCACGGCCCTGGTCTCGTCGATTTTCCTCGCGGCTCCGAGGATCCAGTACGCTCCGTAAGCCAGCACCGTGCGCACCGATCCGGCCTCGAATGCGGCGCTGAGCGCGGAGAGAATCTCCGCTGACTCGGACCCGGGCACGGCGTTCCCGGCGTGCGCGAGCACCTTGAAGTCCCTGTCGAATATCCTCATGTCGGGCCGGCACGGCCCGGCGCGCCCGCCTGCGTCCGCGAGGGCGGCCTGGGCTGCGAGCACGGCGCGGGCGTCGTCCGAGCCGAATGGGGCACGGACTGCGGCTTCCCCTGCGGCTTCCGAGACGATGTTCTCGAGCGTCCTCGAATATTCGAGAATCCTGCCCATGGCTTCGGCCGAGCCGCGTGCGCCCCCGCCTTCGGCTGCGGGAGCCGCCGAAGCCGCCAGGGCGGCGGCGGCCGCAAGGGCCGCGAGAATCCGCTTCATGGTCGCTGATCTGGTCATATGCCGGGAAAAAAAAGCAAAGACATTATATATAACAACAAGGAGGTCCGGGACGGGCTTTGTCACCGATTCCGGCCCGTGCGCGCCGTCCGGGTTTGCGGCCCGCGGGAGAAGTCCGGCGAACCGCTCTGCCGCGGCGGGGGCCGCGCGGACGGCGGACGCCGGCATGGGTCCGGCACAAGCGCAGGGGGTGCCCGATACAGTCATGCCCTTGGCACGCCGGGTTCCCTCTCCTCCCCGTGCGCTACTTGAGGTTGTATTTCTCGATTTTCTTGTAGAGGTTGCTCCGCTGCATGTCAATCGCCTCGGAGGTCTTCTTGATGTTCCACTCGTTCTCGGAGAGCTTCTTGAGGAGGAACCTCTTCTCGGCTTCCTCCTTGAACTCCTCGAAGGTCCCGCAGGACTCGATTGGATCCTTGCCCTGGGGGGACTGGGCGGTTTCTCGCGCGCAGAGGACGTCATCGGCCGCAATCTCACCCCGCTTGGCGAGTATCGCGAGCCTGCCCACGAAGTTCCTGAGCTGCCTCACGTTGCCCGGCCAGTCGATGGACTTGAGGCGGTCCAGCGCGGCGGCCGAGATTCTGCGGGGCTCGAGGTCGTTCTCCTTGCAGAAGCCGTCGATGAAGTGCAGGGCGAGCTCCGGGATGTCGCAGGTGCGTTCGGCAAGGGGCGGCACGCGGATGGGGAACACGTTGAGCCTGTAGTAGAGGTCCTGGCGGAAGGTCCCCTTTTCCACTTCCGAGGGGAGGTCCTTGTTCGTGGCGGCAATCACCCTCACGTCGAGGCCGATTTTGCCGGCCCCGCCGACGCGCTGAATCTCCCTGGTCTCGAGGACGCGGAGTATCTTGGCCTGGGCCGCCTCGCTCATGTCGCCTATCTCGTCCAGGAAGATGCTCCCTCCGGACGCCTGCTCGAACTTCCCTATCCTCCTCTGGGTCGCTCCGGTGAAGGACCCGGCTTCGTGGCCGAACAGCTCGCTCTCGATGAGCTCGTGGGGTATGGCCGCGCAGTTGACGTCCACGAACGGGAAGGCCGCCCTGCGGCTCTGCCTGTGTATCGCCCTCGCAATCAGCTCCTTGCCGGTCCCGTTCTCGCCCGTGATGAGCACCGCCACCTCGGTCGCCGCGACCTGGGCGACGAGGTCGAGGACCGCGTTTATGGCCGGCCCGGATCCCACTATCCTGTCCCTCCCCTCGAGCCGCTGCCTGAGGTCCCTGTTCTCGCGGAGGAGATCCGCTTCCCTCAGCGCCTTGCCGACCCGGAGGAGGAGGCCGTCGGCGTCCGGCGGCTTCTCGATGTAGTCGGTGGCGCCCTCCTTGATTGCGTCCACCGCCGT
>JBFZBV010000124.1:0-4611 GCA_041308285.1 Planctomycetota bacterium
CTGCAGTACGCGGAGGAGGAGTTTCTACCCTTCAAAGAATCATGGGAATCCCTTGAGATTCCGTACGGCGATTCAAGAAGCATTCCTCAGCTTGTATTGAAAAGCGCCTGGGGGAATCTGAAACACGACTTGGCGAAACTGGCTTCGACCGCCCGGGAACGCAATCGGACCGTAACCGATGAAGTCATTCTCCCCATCGTCGGCATAAGAAGGCTGAACACTTACCATGCGCGGCGGCAACGCGCCAGGGAAGCTGCGAAAGCCGTCTGGAGGGGTGAATGCCGGGAGTTTTTCGACATGCTCTGGCGAAAGAACAAGCCCGTCCGACCTTCAGAACCTACGGAATCACCTGTTCGATAGGGTGGATGGAGACGCCGCAAGGCTGAGGTCCTGCAGCGATTGGAGAAGCAGACCCATGGGAAACCACATCCGCGCACGGCTACTCGCCCAAGAACTCGATGCTGCAGACCGCCTCCGGGGGAATCCCCGCAATCCCGCGGCGGTATTCGACGCCCTTGCCGCCTGGGGGCGCGTTTCGAGAATGACCCCCGACGCGGAAAGAGACCGGGCCCTTTCCTTGCTGGATGCTGCGATTCCGAGGGAGGAAACCCTCCTGAAAGAAGCCCTGGCAAATTTCGACGCGGACGAATGGATTCGGGACGCCGCGGACATGGTCCGTTCG
The DNA here is from genome assembly GCA_041308285.1 of Planctomycetota bacterium. GTDB lineage: Bacteria > Planctomycetota > JAKEIC01 > JAKEIC01 > DYIT01 > PPR-0505. Next base: position 683 of record JBFZBV010000124.1, read on the forward strand.
CGGGTTAAAGACGCCGGAGAAGACCCGTTCTCGGAAGTGTTTTCCCTCAGGGAGGATGAAAGGGGACGCACCGCGGACCGGCTTTTGGAAAGCCTGGACAGCGTTCTCCTCGCCGCTTTCGCGGCATCCAGGATGCTCGGCCGGCCGCCTTGCCAGGGAACGGAGGCGGGAATCCGCCGGGCCCTCGAGTTCCTCGAGGCCCGGGCCGTAGAATTCGTTGACGCCGTTCCGCGCGCGCGCGAATTATGCGAGGCTTGCGAAAGGCTGGACAAGCTCCAGGAACGGGATTTCGATCTCGCGGAGACCATGGCGGCTATGGAAACAGTCATTCTCGCAGTTGAAACCGAATCCGAGTCTGAGAGCGAAAGGAGGAACCTCGTTTTCGGCCCGCCCCGGGATGCAGGACGGGGCATGGAGGTTGCACGGCCTCGCGATCCGGAACGCAAGGCGTCGAGCTTCCGCGACCTCGCCCGGCGCCTGGAATGCCTTGCTCCCGTGAGCTTGGCCGCAGGAGTCCTAACGCCTGCGGTCGCGAGCGAACGTTTAACTTGGAAACCTGCGACAGGGAACTGGGCCGCCCACATGCGGGTTCCTCTCCGGGCGGCGGAAGACGAGCGGATTCCGCTATTCTTCCACCCGCCGGGGGGACCTGCAGGCGAGCGGAAGGAGTGTTTGCGGCGAATCCTGCTTGGCGCAAAGGTTTATCCCGTTCCGGATGGTATCGCCCAGATTCCATTCAAGGACATTAGAACTCTGGCGGATTGCGGAACTCCGCCGGTCCTTGTAGTCGAATCGGACGCCGGGGAGTACAAGGCCTTCCTGTCGGAAGGATAGAGGGGCGGAAACAGAGTCGAAGTCGCAGAAGACTGCAGAGGACTTCTGGAGGCTGCGTTGACTTGGGCAAAGATCCTGGAAGCCTGCTGCGGGAAAAGTTGCACCCCGGAAGATGCTGGTTTCGCCGCCGACGAAATCGGTCCGGAGCTTGCGAGATGGATTTTCCGTCCTGAGGCGCTCGAAGCCGCGCGTAAGAGCGGAATCTTTTCTGAAACTGTCAGTGCCGGCCTTGTGCATCCACGGATTCCCCCAATCTCCGGAGCCTGCGGAGTCATAATCGTCCTGGACGCCGCAGGGGGCACGACCGGCCTCGGCCTCCTTGGGCCAAGCTTCGTCTTCCCTGTGCAATGGAAACAGGGCGTTCGGGATTCAGTCCGTCTTCCCCACTCTCTTCTTGAAACCGCCCGGAGCGTGCGAAAGCAGCTGGAGCAGGCGAAATTGCCGCCTCCGCTTGAATCGGGAAGGCCGATATCTTGGTCCTCATGGGGGCTCCAGCCGCTCGAGATTCCCGATGGCCTGGACGTGTCGGACTGGCCCCTTTCTTCCGATTCCGGGTGGTTCTCGCTGGCCGGCACGCTGGCGGTCGCAGCCTACGGAGGCCGAACGAATCCCGAAGTCGGCGCCTCAATCGCGTGGAGCGCCCTCGATGGCCTGGCGCCGGTGAAGTGCGTCGAAGAAAAGGTCCGTGCCGCATGCCATGCCGGTATGAAAGTGTTTTTCGTTTTCGGCAGGGATATCGAGACTGCGCGTTCAACGGGGGACGGCCTCGGGATTGAATGCCGGCGGATTTCCGAAACTGGCGCGGCCGGCCTATGGAAGGCCCTTTCCCCTTTTCTGCAGGAACTCGATGTTCCGCCCCGCGGTTCCCCTGCGGAAGTCCTGGATTACTACCGCAGGCAGAAGGTCCTGCACGGCCGCAGAAGCGTCCATCAGGAGTACTTCGTGGAAGAAGTGCTCCATGAGCTGGCAAATAGGATCCGTGGAAAGGGTATCCAGGGGCTGGACGGCTGGCCCGACCGTCTCCTCATCGTTCAGAGCGGGGACAACTGGGAGCTGGCGCTAATCCTGCACGCGGTATTCCGCCCCGCGGCGTTCAAGTGCCTCAGTTGCATGACGGAGGATTCGGGGGAGAAGGCGGACAATTTCCTGAAGGCCAGGGAAATCCTGGAGAGATACCTGCCCGAAGGCAGCGTGGATAATCTGGGAGATGAATCCGAAGTCTGCGACGCGGCTCGGGATTTTCTGGTAAGTCCTGCTCCGGGCGGGATCGGAGCCGTTGAGATAACGGGGGGATCGAAGCCGATGACTGTCTACCTCGCATGGGCGGCGATATATGCCGGCGCGCATGTGCTTTACCTGGATGCCATCAAAGACCGGAACAATCCTGACCCGGCGAACGCCCGGCTGCGGCTGGTGCGACCGAATCCGGACGAACCGTCGTCCTGAGTTTCGAGGAAACGATTATGGCCGAGTCTGACCGCGGCAAGGTCCTGATGCTGACGGTGGGCACAGGCGACCTGATGCGCCCTGAAGAGAGCCTTCTCACTCCTCTCAAGAAGTCCATGAAGCAGGGCAGGTGGGAACGCATCGTCCTCCTTCCATCCCAGATTACAAAATCGTCTGCAGACGTGCTCCGCGAGACGCTTGCGGGCATGCCGATAGACATCAAGCCCCTTCCCCGGGCAAAGCAGGAAGACGACGCAGACAAATGCTATTTCCACTTCGACGCCGTAATCGGCGGTTTGCGGGCTGAGGGATTCGGCGTCAACCAAATCGTCGCGGACTTCACGCGGGGCACCAAGGCCATGAGCGCGGCGCTCGTGCTCGCCGCGGTGCGCCACGACCTGCCCAGGATACGCTACATAACCGGCAAGCGCGACCAGCGAGGCATGGTCGAGGCAGGATCAGAGGTCGTCTCCGAGTTCGAGACCCGCCTTTCGACCGGAGGCAAGCTCGCGGACCTCGCGCTGAACTTCTTCCGCAGGGGCAATTTCTCCGGCGTCCTGGATGTCCTGCCCGACCCGCGCAATCCGCTCATCGCGCCGTTCTACCCGGAGGAAATCCTGGATCTCTCAGCGGGAGTCCGCGGCATGGCGGCCTTCTACGCGGCATGGGACCGCCTGGACTATTCCGGAGCCTCTAGAATCGAGCTCCCCGCGGACAAACCCAGGGGCGAATGGGCCGCATATTTCCCCACGAGGGACATGCGTTCATGGGTCGGCTCGCTTCAGGCGCCGCTTCCGAAAAACTTCGCACAGAAAGCCGGCCGCCTCCGTAAACTGGCCGCGGACCTGCTGGCCAACGGCGAGCGCCGAATAAGGGATCTGCAGTTCGAGGACGCCGTTTTAAGGGCTTTCAGGGTCGTCGAGCTGGTAGGGCAAATCCGGTGCCTTGATCACGGCTACGACACGGAACACCTGAATCCGGATGACCCTGCGGTGCGGAGCGTTCCTGCCGGCAGCCACGGCGCCGACAGGTCCTTCGCGGGACGAGGGCCGAAGGAGGAGCGCTTCCCGCGGCGCAAGGCCGCGGAGCTCCTGAAAGTGCTCAAGGATCCCATGGCATCGAAGCTAATCCGCCACGCGGAATCCGGGGTGCTGAGCGCCGAGGACAGGAACCTGAGCATCCTCATCCACGGGTTCGAGCCGAATCGATTCCTGACTAAGGGCAGCCTTCGCGACCATTTCAAGAAACTCGAAACCCTCCTCCTCGAGGACGGAGGGCATGAAGCCTCGAGTTGGATCGCTGTGGCCCGGTCCATGGACTTATCCGGACTATGAAAGGCATGGCTGAGTCTTTGCCTTGCCTTACTCGAAGAACCCGCGCATCTTAGACTCGATGATTGAGCAGGGAACAATCCATGGTTTTTCGGTCACGGTGATGGTTGCCGTCTGCCCGGAGACAGAATAAGTCCCGGAAACTCCCTTCCCGGAGAAGGTCCCTGAATCAAGGTTCCCCTTGAATGTCATGCCGTCCTCTGCGGCCATCTTCCTCAGCCTGGCCAAAAGCTTTTTCATGTCGCCTCTGACCTCGATTGTGAACGGTGCGCATCCGCCCATTGACCCCTCCTTCATTTGCCGAAGACATGTTTCTCC
>JBFZBV010000125.1:0-3332 GCA_041308285.1 Planctomycetota bacterium
ACGCTCTATTTCGTCATGGAGTACCTCGCTGCGGACAACGTCGCGCAGATACTCCAGCGCCAGGGCCCTATCCCGGAAGCCAGGGCCCTGGACATTTCCATCCAGATAACCCGGGCGCTGTCCCATGCGGAACGGGCCAGGATGGTCCACAGGGACGTCAAGCCCGAGAACATCCTCATCGACCTCGGGGGAGTGGCCAAGCTCACGGACCTCGGCCTCGCCAAGTCGACCGAAGAGGACGAGTGCATAACCCAGGCCGGCCGGGCCATGGGAACGCCTTTCTACATCTCCCCGGAGCAGATTCACCTGGAGCCGAACCTCGACTCCAGGGCCGACATCTACTCGCTCGGGGCGACCCTCTACCACATGCTCACGGGGCTGCCCCCGTTCTGCGCGGAGTCCCCAGCCGCGATAGTCTCGATGCATCTTACGGCCCAGCCGGTCGCGCCGAAGAAGGCCAACCCGGCCCTGTCCGACGGGATTTCCGCCGTCGTCCTCAGGATGCTCGAGAAGGACCGCGACAAGCGGTACAGGAACGCCGGCGAACTCCTGCAGGCCCTGGAGACGCTGAAGTGGGGTATGCCCCAGCAGCAGGCCCCGGGCCCCGCGGCCGGCGGCCAGGCCCCGCAGGCGGGCGGCTTCCAGGAGCCGAAGGCGGCGTCCTTCACCGACGTCGGGCCTATCCCGCCGCCCCAGCCGCCGAAGTCCCGCGCGGGAGCCGGCACCCTCGTGGCGATTGTGGTCGTCGGCGCGGCCGCCGTCACGGGCCTCGTCGCCGTTCTCGGCGGCGGCGGCCCCGGGAACCAGGCGGGCGGCACCTCGTCCTGGACCGACTCGGGGACCAACGTCGAAGAGGAGCCGCCGGCCGCGACGGACATCAGGAAGGCGCCCGTCCAGGCCCCGTCGAACGGCTCGAAGCAGCCGGCGCAGCCTGGCAAGGACTTCGGGGACGCCGAGCTCAAGGAGGTCCTCAGGTTCATCGAGGCGAATCCCGCCGCCTACGGGGAGATTTTCCGCAGGCTCGACGGCATTGCGAAGAAATACCCCTCCGGCAGCGTGGCGATTCACGCCGCGCGGGAGAGGGAGGCGGTCGCCAGGAAGCTCGACTCCGAGGCCGCGGAGCAGATCCGGAGCATCCAGAAGGAGGCCGACGAGCTCGTTGCGGCCAGGAAATACGGCGAAGCCGCAGCCGCCTTCGACCGCTTCCCGCCCGGCCTTGCCGAAGGCCAGTGGGCCGCCAGGGCAGAGGAGGGCCGCAGGAGGGTCAAGGAGCTCGGATCGGAGGAGACCCAGCGAATCGTCAAGGTCGCGAGGGATCTCTCCCAGAGGGGCAGGTTCGACGAGGCGAGGTCAATCCTGGAGAGGGCGGCGGAGTTCGGCCTTCCGGAGCACGCGGCGGAGGTCGGCAGGTGCATCAAGGAAGTCGACGAAGCGCGCTACGGCCGCGTGAAGAAGGAGTTCCTGGACGGCTTCCTCAGGGCGGCCGCGGGCAGGGACCTCCTCAAGGCCGAGGAGTTCGTGGCCCGCAGGAAGGACGACCCGGAGCACGCGTGCATCGCGGGAATCGTGAATGCGTGCCTGGCCGGGCTCGAGTCCGTGCGCCGCGTGCTCGCCGCGAGATCGGAGTCGCTGCGCCGCCTGACGGGCAGGGACGCGGATTTCCTCCTCAAGAACGGAAGGGTCGTCTACGGGAAGGTCGAGGAGGTCGCGGACGGCAAGGTCAGCGTGAGCCTTACCGACGAGGTCAAGGTCACGACGTCGTTCGACGAGAACGACCTCGGCATCGGGGCGCTCGCTTCCATGACGGGCACGGACAGGGAGGGCGCATGGCTCGACATCGCATCCTTCGAGCTCTTCCACCTCGCCGATTTCGAGGCCGCCCGGCAGGCGCTTCGGCGGGCCGCCGAGGCCGGCTGCCGGACCGCCGGCCTGTCGGAGATATTCGACTCCCTCGAGACCGCGAGGGTCGAGTCCCTGATTGACGCCGCGAGGGAATCGTCGGACTCCGACCCCGAGCGCGGGGCGTCGCACATCCTGGCCCTGCTCGAGACCCACCGCTCGGCCGTGGCGTTCGCGGGCAAGAGGAAGGAGATTAAATCCGTCCTGGAGGCTCTCTCGGGCAGGACCGAGAATCCGCTCCCCGAGCTGGATTCCAGGGCGAAAATCAGGTCCGCGGGATCGGACAAGACGAGGAGGCTCTACGACAACTCCTCCGTGGCCATGATTGAGGACTACCAGCGCAAGGGCGGGACGTTCAGGATTGAGGACGGCGTCCTGCGGCAGTACTCGGCCTGGAAGGAGAACGAGGAGGCAAAGCCCGCCGTGTGGCTGCCCGGATTCTACTCGTCCGCGACGGTCGAGGCCGAGTTCCGCGTGCCCGAGCACACGAGATGGGTGGGCATCCTCTTCTTCGACAAGGGCGGCGGGAACCACGTCGCCTTCCAGATGATTCACGCCGTCAGGAAGCCCAAGCCCGACTCCGTGTTCGTCGGATTCTTCACGCCCGAGACGAGCGGGGACCGCATTGTCTTCGACGGCGGCCTCCCGGTGATGTCGGTCTCGGAGAAGGCCCTGTACCAGCCTGCCGAGAAGTTCGACCCCAGGAAGCGGCACAGGCTCAAGGTGAGGTTCGAGCCGCGCAAGGCCTGGGGGTTCTACGACGGCAGGCCCCTCGCCGCCGTCGACCTGCCCGGGTTCGAGTCCGGCCGCGTCGGAGTTGTTATGGCCAGCCCGGGCTTTTTCAATTATATTTCAATTACGACGGACCGCAAAAAGTGAGGAAGCTTGAAAGGGCCCCTCGATGATGAGAGCGCTTCTCCTCGCAGCCGCGTTCTCGATTCCCTCCGCGGCGTGCCTGGCGGCGGAGCAGGACCCGTTCGAGGGCAGGACAATCGACGACCTCCTGAAGGACATCGAGGCGAGGATTGCCGATCGCAGGGAGGACTCGAAGGTGCTCCAGGAGTACCGGTCCTTCCTGAAGCGCGAGCAGGGCAGGTTCGACAAGTTCGGCGAAGCCCTCGCGAGGCTCGCCTCCACGACCCGGACCCAGGAATGCGTGGCCTACGTCCTGCACGTTTTCGGCATGTACAAGCCCAGTCTCGAAGTCCTGACGAAGCTCAAGATGCAGTACTCGAAAAGCGCCAGGGACTTCATGAAGCTCCAGGAAGTGTACCTCTACATGGCCTGGAACTACACCTATCTCGACAGGGCGTCCGAGGCGGACTCAATCATAAGCACCCTGCTGAGCCGCGGGCAGGCGTTCAAGGAGAGAATCGAGCAGCATGCCGCCAAGATGCGGAAGCTCCCGGAGGCGAGGAGGGAAATCGAGGCCG
>JBFZBV010000126.1:0-18556 GCA_041308285.1 Planctomycetota bacterium
ACACAGGACTCTGCAAAGTCGTAAAGACGACGTATAGGGTCTGACGCCTGCTCAGTGCCGGAAGGTTAAGGGAAAAGGTTATCCAATTCGCAAGATGAGGAGAAGCTTTGAACCGAAGCCCCGGTAAACAGCGGCCGTAACTATAACGGTCCTAAGGTAGCGAAATTCCTTGGCAGGTAAGTTCTGTCCCGCATGAATGGCGTAACGATTGGATCAGTGTCTCAACGATGGACTCGGTGAAATAAAAAAAGTGGTGAAGATGCCTCTTACCCGCGGCAGGACGAAAAGACCCCATGAACCTTTACTGTACCCTAATATTGGGTTTTGATATGACTTGTGTAGTATAGGTGGGAGGCTTTGAGACCCCGACGCCAGTCGGGGTAGAGCCGTCAGTGAAATACCACTCTGGTCATGTTAGGATTCTAACTCGGTGCCGTGAATCCGGGCCGGGGACAGTGTTAGGCGGGCAGTTTGACTGGGGCGGTCTCCTCCTAAAGCGTAACGGAGGAGTCCAAAGGTACCTTCAGCACGGTTGGCAATCGTGCGTAGAGCGCAAAGGCAGAAAGGTACTTAACTGTGAGACTTATCAGTCGAACAGGTGTGAAAGCAGGGCTTAGTGATCCGGCGGATTCCAAGTGGAAGGGCCGTCGCTCATCAGACAAAAGGTACTCTGGGGATAACAGGCTGATCTCCCCCAAGAGTTCACATCGACGGGGAGGTTTGGCACCTCGATGTCGGCTCATCGCATCCTGGGGCTGAAGAAGGTCCCAAGGGTTTGGCTGTTCGCCAATTAATAGCGGTACGCGAGCTGGGTTTAGACCGGCGTGAGCCAGGTCGGTCTCTATCCGCCGTGGGCGCAGGAGATTTGAGAAGGGCTCTCCCTAGTACGAGAGGATTGGGAGGGACGAACCTCTGGTGTGCCAGTTGTGCCGTCAGGTGCATTGCTGGGTAGCTATGTTCGGACGGGATAAACGCTGAAAGCATATAAGCGTGAAGCCATCTTCAAGATTAAATCTCCACGACCTTTATGGTGTTAGGCCCCTGGAAGACTACCAGGTTGATAGGCCAGGTGTGTAAGCACAGTAATGTGCTCAGCTTACTGGTACTAACCGGCCGAGCGCTTAACCGCATATTTCCCCGCCCTCTCACTGAGCGGGCGGAGGAGTATATGCAGGTTAGGTCCTTGCCTTGAATTAAAACGCGGTCCGAACTGAATGAGACGGCCCCGCCGGAAACGGCGGGGCCTTTTTTTTTGCTTTTCATCGGCGAAGATTCGCGCCTTCGGCCCGAATCAGTCGCCCGGCAGCAGGTCCGCGGGCTTCGGGTTTTCGCGCAGGATTCGGGCGAGACCCTCGACCAGCTTCGGTAACCCGACGCCGGTGACTGCGGAAACCGGGAACACGGCCCCCCGGCACGCGCGCTTCAGTTTCGCGAGGTTCTTCGCGGCGCCGGTTAGGTCCATCTTGTTCGCGGCGACTGCCGAGATTTTGGCCGCGAGGACGGGGCTGTACAGCTCGAGCTCCTTCCTGACCGTCCTGTAAGCCTCGACCGGGCCGGGGAGGCCTTCGGAGGGGCCCATGTCCACGACGTGGAGTATGATTCTCGTCCTCTCTATGTGCTTCAGGAACTTGTCGCCGAGCCCCGCTCCGGCATGTGCCCCCTCGATGAGCCCGGGGATGTCGGCCATCACGAAGCCGCCGAAGTCGCCGGTATCGACTATGCCGAGCATGGGCGTGAGCGTGGTGAACGGGTAATCCGCTATTTTCGGCCGCGCGTTGGACAGCCTGGATATCAGAGTGGATTTGCCCGCGTTGGGAAGGCCTGCGAGGCCCACGTCGGCGATGAGCTTCAGGACCAGCCTGAGCCGCCTGGCTTCGCCCTCGGCCCCGGGCGTCGCCTTCCTCGGGGTCTGGTTCACCGGCGTGGCGAACTTCTTGTTTCCCAAGCCCCCCTTGCCCCCCCTTGCGACGCACACCCTCTCTCCCGGCGAGCGGAGGTCGCGGAGCAGGAAACCCGTGCCGGCGTCGTAGACCTGCGTGCCGACGGGCACCCTGACAGACACGTCGCGCCCGTCCTTGCCGGCCCTGTTGTTCTTGCCGCCGGGCATGCCGCCGTCCGCGGAGAAGCTGCGCTTGTACGCCGGGCCGACCAGGGTGTTGAGGCCCTCGGCGGCCTCGACGTACACGCTGCCGCCGTCCCCGCCGTCGCCGCCGTCGGGTCCGCCCTTGGGGACGTACTTCTCGCGGCGGAAGCTCAGGAGACCGTCGCCTCCCTTGCCGGCCTTGACCGAAATCTCGCACTCGTCCTTGAACATTGCGTCCCCGCGTCAAAAAAAAACGCAGAACAGAGTTCTGCGTTTTTGCTCACACCGCTCTTCATGGCGCTGTCACCTGGTGAAGAACAGCATCATCGTGTGCTCGCGAATCAGGATGACGTTCCCGTTGACGTCGAGCTCGAGGCCCATGTGGAATCCGTACTTCCTGGTGAACATCAGGTTGCCCGAGAAGGCCGTTGCCCCTGCGGGGTTCGAGGGGTCCCAGGTGACCAGGTCCCCGGATGTCTCGGCGGTGAGAGTCGCCCCGCCCACGAGTATCAGCTGCTCCGGCCCGACGACGTAGGTCTCTCCCAGAGGAGACGAGGTCGTAATCCCCCTGTATGCCGAGGACAAAGTCAGGTCCGTAGGCGTGTTGACGGCTTGAACCGAGTATTCCTCCCCGATGCCGCTCTGCGTCTTGATGAGGTCGCCCACGTCAACGTTCACGCCCAGCTGCCAGTTCGTGCCCACGCCGGTCACGGTCGTGCTGCCGTTCGTGAATATCGCCTTGCCTGCATCATGGTTGCCGACCACGCGGGTGAGAGTGTGACGGACGCGGCCGGATCCCATGACGCCAGAGGTTATCGTGATGAAGTTGTTGTTGATTCCGAACGTCCCGATGTCGATGGCAGCGATTCCGTCGCCGTCTCCGTCCACGGCGGCATCCGTATCCGAATCGAAATACTCGACTACGTTCTGGGCGACCTCGCCGCCGCCTATGAAGACGTAGCCGTTGTTCATCAGCATGGCAGCGTGGTTGTTCCTTGCTGCCTGCGTGATGGTCCATCTGCCGCTCGTGCTCATGAAATCGGAGATGGTCCTGAAGCGCAGGAGTGCGGGGTCGAAGAGCTCCGCCGTCCTGTCGTAGTTGCTCGCCCCGCCGACGATTAGGACCCAGCCGTTCGGCAGCAGCGTCGCAGTGTGGCCGTAGCGGCCCTGGGTCATCGTGCTGCTGGCCGAGTAGATTGAATCGCTGTAAGGGTCGTAGACGTCGGCCGACTTGATGCCGAGGCCCGAGGCGTTTCCTCCGACGAACACCACGCGGCTGCTCCCCCTTGCCTCGTATGCTTCGGCGGCCGCGGAGGTCATCCCGGTGAAGTTCTCGGTGAGCGTGAGCGAACCGTTGCCGTTGACCGAGGCGATGCGGTACCATTTCATATAGGTGCGGTTCGGCCGGATGACGTCCCCTGTGCGAAGGTTCACGGACCAGTTGGTCCCGACGCCCGTGACGTCAGGCTGGTTGAACGTGAACAGCGCCGTCCCCTCGGAGTAAGGCTCCTCGGTACGGATGACATATGCGCCGGTTCCCGAGGGTATGGAGAAGCCGAACCCGCCTCCGGCGCGTATCGTCAGCTGCGTCGCCGAATCCACGGAGACGATTTCAAGGAACGCCTTGTTCGTATCGCTGTTGAGCCTGATTCGATCCCCGGCCCTCACGTTGACGTTGTCAATCCAGTTCGTCCCGTTTCCGGCGACGATTGCGGTGCCGTCGAACGTGACGGTCCCCTGGGCATAGAAGCGCTCGCCGCGAAGCTTGAGGGCGGCATGGCCGTAGCGGGGGCTGGACAGCATTGGCCCCGAACTCACGCTTCCAGTGGACGGATCGAATATCTCGGTCGTCTGAAGGCCCGAGTATGTCCCCGTGCCGCTTCCACCCCAGCCGCCGGCGATGAGTATTCTTCCGTCGTCGAGCTTCGTCATGGAATGCCTTTTACGAAGGGAGAGCATCGAAGTCGCGGACTGCTCGAAGATAGTGGTGTCCGGGTTGAGGATTTCGATGTTCCTCAGGATTGGGCCGGGCAATTCGACCTGAGCGTTGCGGTCGAGATAGTTCTTCTTCTGTCCTCCGGTGATTAGGACCTTCCCGTCGTCCATCTTCGCGGCGGATGCCTCGAAAAAGCGCTCGTAGGTCAGAGTCCCCGCCGTCGCCACGAACTTGCCGGAGATCGGGTCGTAAATCTCCGAGAGGTAGTTGTCCACGCCGCCGGTCACGAGGATTCTGCCGTCAGGGAGCATCGTCATCTGGTGCCCGGCCCGTTTGGCAATCATGTTCCCCGTCGGCTCGAACGTGTTGGTGGATGGGTTGTAGACTTCCGCGCTCGTCGACTCGTCGGGGATGCCGTCGTCGGAGATGAAGTCGATTCCGCCCGTGACGAGGACCCTGCCGTCCATCAGCAGGATTTCGGCGTGCAGGAAGCGCTCGGTTTTCATCGGCGGCCCCTTGGCGATTGTGTCGGTCACAGGATCGTAGATGTCCGTTGTGTTGAGCGGCGTCGTGTCCCAGAACACGCCGCCGTTGTTGAGGCCTGCGAAATAACCCCACGGTTCCTCAATCCCGCCTGCCATCAGGACCCTGCCATCCTTGAGGAGGGTGGCCGTGTGGAAGAAGCGCGGCGAAGTGAGCAGCGCGGAACAGTCACTGAAGTACACGTCCTGACCGGTTCCGGCATGCCTGTACACCTGAGTGACAGGATCGAATATGAGGGAGGTGTAGGCAACCATGTTCAAGGTGTACCACCAGTAGTCCGGGTGGCCTCCGCTTATGAACACGCGGCCGTCGTGCAGGAGCGTGGCCGCATGCCCGAACCTCTCTTCCGGAAGAGCGGACGGCGTGCCTCCAATCGTGTTGGTCGCCGGATTGTAAAGATTGGACTGATTGTTGATTGTGGGCGTGACGTTGAACTGCTCGCCGGTCGGGTCGGCCCCCATGGACGGGTCTATGTCGATTTTCGTCACGGCGTTGACCGAGTCGTAATCCGACTTGGTTATGAATGAAGTCTGGCCTGTGAAAGTGCCGGTCGTGAACCTGATGAAGTAGCCCGGGAGCATGTCAGCGGTCTGGTTTCCTGCGACCACCAGTTTGACGGCCGTGGCATCGATGAGGCACACGTACGGCCCGGTCGTAGGATTGGTGGCGATTCCGCCGCATATGAGCACGGGGTTGCCCGTGGGCAGGGTCGTGAGCAGCGTCGCCGTGTGGAGTATCGTGCCTGCGCTCGCGACAGGAGTCGTCGGGGCAAGCGGATTGACGGGGTCGAAGACCTCGCCGAAGTTGGCGCCGGTGATAAGATCGGCCAGAAGGTTCGTCACAGGCTGGAACCTCCCTCCGACCAGCAAAATCTTGCCGTCGTCGAGCATTACGGACCTGTGGTCCATCCTGGGCGTGAGAAGCGCCGGGGGCGTAAGGGAGTCCTGATAAAAGAACTCGACTTTCGGGTCGAACAGCTCGGTCCCGCTCGTGACCAGGGCTCTGTCGGGGCTGTAGCCGCCGAAAAGCAGGACCTGGTTGTACATGGGGCTGGCAGGATCGGTAATCAGATGCCCTGTGTGGTGCTTCCTCTGCTCCACCATCCCGCCGACCGGAGCGAAAGTCCCGGCAGTGTTCGGGAAGATGTGATACGTCTTCGAAATCGTGAGCCCATACTCGTTGCCGCCCAAGGGCCCGGAATCGTGGAAAAAGGCCTTCACGGTCAGGTATCTTGTCGAAGCCGTCGTCAGGCTTCTCAAATCTATATAGCTCGTATCCGCGTTGGGCATCGAAGAGCTCGAAGTGGACGGGTTCGATCCGTCCAGCGTGTAGTAGATGGTTCCTCCGGCAGTTTCATTGCCGTTCACCGTCCCGGTGAGGGTGAGCCTGTCGGGCACCGTGGTGTCCGCAAGGCCGTTGTAGCGGTACACGCCGCCCGGGCTCGAGAATCGAATCCCTACCGAAGGCTGGCCGGGCGTGGCGTACGCGTACAGCCCAGGCAGGCTGAGGTTACCCGAGGGGTCGCGCGTGCGAAGATAAACCTCGTAGTACGTCCCGTTAATCAGGTTGGTGATTGTGTAGCTGTTGACGAAGCTCAAGGTCACGTATGTGTAGGTGGGATCGATAGTCCGCCTGTACGCGAGTTCGTATCCCACCGCGTCCGGGGAGGGGCTGCCCATCCACGTCAGGTAGATGACCGAATCCCCGGGTGTCGCCACGAGATTGGCAGGGTCGTCGGGCGGCGAGTTGTCGACCGTGGAGGTCGGCGTCGCGCTGACGACGAGTCCCGGCGAGATGGTGCCCTGGACCAGGTGAATCTGGACACGGAATTCGTAGAGGACGCCGTTGACCAGTCCCGTGATAGTGTAACCTGTGGCGGAAGCCGGCACCTGAATCGGCGGCCGCGCAAGGCCAGGGGGATTAATCGGCCGCGTGGTCACAATGTAGTAGTCTGCATTGACGTTGGTCGTCGGGTTCCACGTGAGGAACACGCGCTGGTCCCCGCCGGTTGCGCGGAGGTTGGTCAGTTCGACGGGGAAAATTCCGACGTTCTGGACTTCGGCGGGAATGCTTTCGAGGGGGAAGAAGTCGTATGCCGTGACGCGGAACGAATACATCATCCCGTCCTGCAGGGCTGTTCCGGACGCGTCCCTGTCGATGATGATGGGCAGGTCCGGATATGGCGTGGCCAATGGGCTGTCGAGATAGGCCAGGTGGTCCCACAGGCCGGTTGTAGAGTTGAGGATGTAGACGTAGTACCCCACAGTCGTGTTGCTGAGGCTTTCGACCCAGGTGAGCTCTATGGACCTGTCGCTTCCGGTGGCGGTGAGCTGCGTCGGGGGGGCCGGCGCCGTGGTCGCCGTGGCCTGCACGGCGTCCGGGGGCTCGCTCATCACGTCTGCGTAACTCACCGTGCGGATGCGGACGGTATATTGCGTCCCGTCGCCGAGCACCAAGCCATCGCTTTGGGTGGTGATTGTGTAATTCGTGACGTTGCCGACGAACTGCCCGTTGTCGAAGGCCGTCCCGCCGTCATCGCTCAGGAAAATCGTGTATCCCTTGGTGATGAGCGAGGTGCTTGCATTCCATTCGACGAATATCTGGGCTATGCCGGGCGTGATGGTGGTTATGCCAATCCCGTCGGGCGGAAGGGGCGGCGTGGTGTCTATGTACCTGTCCTCCGGGAATTTCTGCAGGCCGCATCCTGCGGCGAGCAGGCAGAGGACCGCTGTGGCAAGAACCAGGTTCGTCCTGATTTTCATTTTCCCTCCGCGACATCCTGGCGGGGCGGCACAGCCGCCGCCGCCCTTATAATCAGTTGCCCGAAACGGCGGCTTCCGCCGGGACGACCGACACTCTTCTCCTGGTGTCGAACTTGACCACACCGGGCTGCAGGGCGAAAATCGTGAAATCCCTCCCGAGCCCCACGTTCTTGCCCGGCCTGAACTTCGTGCCGGTCTGCCTTATGATGATCTCCCCCGCCTTGACGGTCTGGCCGCCGAACCGCTTCACGCCCCTGTACTTCGGCTGCGAATCCCGGCCGTTCCTCGATGCCCCCTGACCTTTTTTATGAGCCATGGATACTCTCCGCAATCATTGTTCCTGCTTCGGACGGATCGATACCGTCCCCTCAGCCGGACCATTATATGTATGGCATGCGGCGTGTCAAATGTTTTCCTTGCTTCGCCGATAGCGGAGCTCTGCAATCCCCGGCCTTCCGGCCGGCCCGATCCGCTCTCAGGAACCTGCGGAGGATGCCATCGCCTTCCGAAAGCATCTCCCTCCTGTCCCTCTCCGCAGCGTCTGTCCTGCCAAGGAGATGCAGGACGCCGTGAATCACGAGTCTCAGGATTTCGACCGCCGGGTTTTCGGCCGATTCCCGGGCCTGGGCCAGAGCCCGCGCAGGGCATACGAAGACCTCGCCCGCGAGGTCGTCTCCCGGCGCGCACGGCCCTCCCAGAGGGAAGGCGATGACGTCCGTGAGCCGGTTCCGCCGGAACCATCGCCTGTTCAGGCGCCTCATCTGGTCCCTGCCGAGGAACACGACGGACACGGTTCCGGAGGCGCCGTTGATCTCCAGGGCGAGCTGCGCCGCCCGAACCACGGCGCGGGCGTCGATGCGCATGTCGGACTGGGAATCGGACACGAGGACCCTCGGTCTCCGGCCTTTCATTTCCTCACCGGCTCGGGGTAGGCAATCCTGCCGTGGAATATGCCTGACAGGACGCGGACGAACTCCTCCTCGATCATTGTGAGCTCGTGGAAATCGAGCCGGCTCTCGGCGAGCTGGTCGTCCATGAGCTTGTAGTTGACAATCTGGTGGACCATTCCCTTGATTCGAGCCGGCGTGGGGTCGGAGAGGCTGCGCGAGGCCGCCTCCACGGAGTCCGCCAGGAAGACGACCGCCGTCTCCTTGGTCTGGGGCTTCGGGCCCTGGTAGCGGAAGAAATCGCGGCTCACCGACTGCTCCGGGGACCGCTGCATCGCCTCGTGGTAGAAATACTCGACCACGCTCGTCCCGTGGTGCTGGGGGATGAACTCCATTATCGCCGGCGGAAGGTTGTAGTCCCTGCCGATTTCGACGCCGTCCTTTATGTGCGCGACGATTATGAGGGTGCTCATCGTCGGAGAGAGGTTCGCGTGGTGGCTGCCCTTGTGCGACTCGTTCTCGGTGAAGTACTCGGGCTTCATGAGCTTGCCGATGTCGTGGTAGTATCCCCCGACCCTCGCGAGGAGGGCGTTCGCGCCCACCGCCCCGGCGGCGGCCTCGGCCAGGGTTCCCACGATGAACGAGTGGTGGAACGTCCCCGGCGCCTCGAGGAGCAGCCTGCGCAGAATCGGGTGGTTCTGGTCCGTGAGCTCGAGCAGCGAGATGTCGGTGGAAACCCCGAACAGGTACTCGATGAAGGGCAGCGCCCCGGTCAGCAGGAAGCCGACCACCAGGCCGTAGCAGACCCCCGAGACGCCGTTCAGGGCGAGCATGTCGAGCTCTTCCAGGACCCGTCCGCCCATGCCGGCCGACATGAAGATCACGGCGAACGCGCCGTGCGAAATCCCGAGCAGGGCGCCCACCTTCACGAGCTTGGACCTCCTGCGTATCTCCGCCACGGAGAGCGCGGCCACCACGGAGCTCATGAGGTGGACCGCGAGCAGGGGAATGCCCGACAGCGCGCCGGGCGCGGCGGAATCCCCCCCGCGGAGGTGCAGGGCGACCGCCGCCGTCAGGGTCATGTATCCCGCGCAGACCACGGCGAACCTGCGATCGTAGACTATGGCGAAGACCAGGGTCGCGAACCCCACGGGGATGAACAGGAGGAGGTCGAGCTTCGTGCCCGGAGCCAGCGTGGCGAACACGACCCCGAGGAGGAAGACCGAGAGGAACATCGCGCCCACGAGCACGAACCTCCTCGTCGTCCTGACCGCATCCGGGAACACGAGGATGAGGCAGGCGAGGCTCGCGAAGTTGAGCAGCAGCACCGCGGCAAGAGTCGAGCAGGACTTCCACGGCTCGGCCCACGCCCACTCGATGCCCGACTCCGTGAAGTGCGGCATGAGGATCACGTACGCGCAGAAGATGGAATAGGCGGAGCACACGAGGAACTTGCCCTTCTCCCTCAGAAGGATGTCAATCTCCTCGGGTCCCTTGCTCGACTCGGTGCCGGCGACCGCGGAAACCTTGAGCTTCCGGCTCCTGCGCATCAAGGCCCGCCTCCTTCGCCCGGCCCCCCGCCGTCCGCCTCCTCAGCCTTCTTGTACGCTTCCACTATCTTCGCCACGAGCCCGTGCCTCACGATGTCGTCCTTGCTCATCCAGACCATCTCGATTCCCCCGACGCCCGACAGGGTCGACACGGCGTGCACGAGCCCGGATTTCTCCGCTGGCGGAAGGTCAATCTGGGTTATGTCGCCCGTAATCACGCTCTTCGACCTGTTGCCCATCCTGGTCAGGAACATCTTCATCTGGGGCACCGTCGTGTTCTGGGCCTCGTCGAGGATTATGAACGAGTTGTTGAGGGTCCTCCCCCTCATGAAGGCGAGGGGCACTATCTCGAAAATCTCCTTCTCGGTGAACCTCTCGAGCTGCCTCAGGTCGAAGAAATCGCCCAGCGCGTCGTAGATGGGCCTCAGGTAGGGGTTCACCTTCGCCTGGAAGTCGCCCGGGAGGAAGCCCAGCTTCTCTCCCGCCTCCACCGCAGGCCTCACCATGACTATCTTCCTGAACAGGCCCTTGCGGAGGTACGACACTCCGATTGCGACCGCGAGGTACGTCTTGCCGGTGCCCGCGGGCCCGATGCAGAAGACCACGTCGGACCTGTCGATGGCTTCGAGATACGCGAGCTGGCCCCCGGTCCTGGGCTTCACCGGCTCGCCCATGGACGGGAAGAGGAACCTGCCCTGTTCCCCTTCCCCCGGGGTCGGGATGTGCTGCGGCGCGAACGCCGGCGCAGGCCGCTCCCGCTTGGGGGGCGCCTCGAAGGAGTCCTGGCCGTCGCGTATCTTCCCGAGCATCCCCATCAGGGCCTCGTACCCCTTCTCGACCATGTCGTCGTCTCCGGAGAGCCTGAGAGCGTCGTCCCTCACGACGATCCTGATGCCGAGCTCGTCGCGCACGGACCGGAGCCTGGAATCGTTCTTCCCGAACAGCAGGAGCGCTTCCTCGTGGTTGTTGAGCCTGATTTCCTTCTTCATCAAGCCTTAGTCCCCAAATCTACGCGAAACTCGCCAGCAAAAAATACGCGACCGGCGCGGAAAACAGCACGCTGTCTATCACGTCCAGCAGGCCCCCGAACTCGGGAATCAGCTCGCCGGAGTTCTTCACGCTGGAGGCCCGCTTTATCATGGATTCGAACAGGTCCCCGACCTGCGCGACGACGCCGACGGCGAATCCGAAGATCAGCGCGCCGGGAATTCCGTATATGCCGCCAAGCTGGGGGAACGCGAGGCAGAGGACGAGCGAAGTCGCGATGCTCGAAACGAGTCCGCCGGCCGAGCCCTCTATCGTCTTTCCCGGGCTCAGGACCGGGGCGAGCTTGCGCCTGCCGAGCAACCTGCCCGTGAAGAAAGCGCCCACGTCCCCCATCTTCGCCGTGGCGAGCATGTGCAGGACCGCCAGGATTGCTGCCTCGGTGCCGAGCCCGGGGAAATTACGCATCTCGAGCATGAAGCCGAGCGGGAGCCAGATGTAGAAGATGCCTGCGAACGTGGCGAACAGGCCGTCGAGCGCGCCCTTCTCGCGGTGCCGCACGAGCGCGGCCGCGGCGACGAAGATGAACGCGGCTGCGGCGGCCGACAGCACGGGATCGGCGGCCGGGGTCCGGCCCGCCTCGCGGACGGCCCAGCGCGCCCAGTGGGTGGCGAGAAGCGCCACGCCGCAGGCGATTCCCAGCCGCCTGAAAGGCTTCGCCTGCCGGTTCTCCTGCATCCTGTAGAATTCGTGGAGTCCGAGTCCGGCAACGAGCAGGGCGGCCGCGGAGGAGGCGAGGTTCGATCCGGTGATGAAGTCCAGGAACAGCACCGACCCGAATCCCAGTGTGAGCGTGAGGCCGAAGAAGATCCTCACGTAAACGACCCTCGCCGCCGGGTGACTCCCTGCGGCCGCCCTTCCGTTCACGGACAACGCTCAATCCTTCTCAAATACCTGCCGCCTGTCGGGGCCCACGGAAATGAGGCCAATCGGAGCGCCGACGAGGCGTTCTATCGAGTCGAGGTAGGAGCGGCAGGTCCCCGGCAGATCAGAGACGCTTCTTGCCGAGCTTATGTCCTCCTTCCAGCCGGGGAACGTCACGTACTCGGGGACGACCCGGCGGGGTATCCTGGGGTCAGCCCCCATTCCGCCCGACGGGCCGTACGATATGCAGATTTTTATCGGGTCGACGCCGGTCAGCACGTCGAGCTTGGTGACGACAAGGCTGTCCGCGCCGTTGAGATCGACCGCGTACCTTGTCGCGACCGCGTCCAGCCACCCGCAGCGCCTGGGCCGCCCCGTGGTGGCGCCGAATTCTCCGCCGCGGCGCCTGAGATGCTCTCCCACGGCCCCCTTGTCCTCGGTCGGAAACGGCCCCTCGCCGACCCTGGTCGTGTAGGCCTTAGCCACCCCCATAATCCGGCCGACCAGCTTCATGGAAATCCCGCAGCCCGAGGCCACGGCGCTCGCGGACGTGGTCGACGACGTCACGAAGGGGTAGGTGCCCCAGTCCGTGTCGAGGAGGGACCCCTGGGCGCCTTCGAACAGCACGCTCCTGCCCGACGATATCGCCGCACGGAGGTATGAGGGGGTGTCCACGCCCATGTCCCCGAGCCTGTCCGCCCAGGTCCGGCACATCCCGATTATGTCCCCTGCGCCGAATTCCGGGCGGCCGTAGAGATTCTTGAAGAGGCAGTTCTTCTCGGCGAGCGACTTCTCAACCCGCCGGGCGAGCGAATCCCGGTCGAAGAGGTCCTTGAGCCTGATTCCGAGCCTCGCCTTGCGGTCCGCGTAGCAGGGACCGATGCCCCTCCTGGTCGTGCCAATCTTCTCGCCGGCCCCGTCTTCCGACGCGGCGTCCAGGGCCTTGTGGTAGGGCATCACCATATGGACGCCCCAGCCTATCCTGATCCTCCCGCCGGTCGAGACGCCCGCGGACTCGAGGTCGGCAATCTCCGTGAAGAGGGCCTCGGCATCCAGCACCGTGCCGTCCGCAATCAGCGCCGTCTTGCCCGCGTGCAGGATGCCTGACGGGATGTGGTGCAGGACGTGCTTCTTTCCTTCCGCCACGACGGTATGCCCCGCGTTGCCCCCGCCCTGGAAGCGTACCGTGATGTCGAACTCCCCGGCAAGATGGTCGATGATCTTCCCCTTGCCTTCGTCGCCCCATTGGAGGCCTATTATCGCCAGCGTCTTCATGGTTCCAGCTGAAAACAGTGAAGAAACACCCGGCCCGCCCCGGTCACACCACGCGCAGCGCACGCGAAGACAGGAAAATCCCATGCGTTCCGCGACCGATATTATGGCCGAGGGCGGCAGGCGGGTCAATATCGCGGAGCGGGCGAAAGCGCGACTCTCAGTAGAAGGCGCACCGGGCGACAATCATTATCTCGTGCCCCTCACGCCCGCTGCCGACTGGTAGAACGACCTGTCAGGATCGAACCCGTCCCTGTCGGTGAAGCAGGACGCCGCGTTGCAGGACCCGTACGTCCCGCTGAAATCAATCGTGGAGAAGAACCCGGACCCGATTTGCGCCGACAGCCGCACCAGGAGGGAGGTCGTCTCCAGCTCGGCGAGCCGGCAGAGGGGAGTCCTGCCTTCCCGCCCGGAGTAGGCGATGCGGTCCGGAACATGCCGGCGATGCGCGGCCGAGCGCGGCGGCTTTCACGATCCCGGCAGGACCACCTTGTTCGCGAAGACCCTGCCCCTGTCCCTGGTCTCCTCGATGTGCCTAATCATGAAAGAGGCCGATCTCGGCACTGCCTTGTCGTGGACGAGCCGGCCGTTGAGGTATATCCGGACCGGCTTGTCCATGTCCACGAATTCGTCGGACAGGAACACCTCTACGGCATTCGCCCCGCTCGAGGTTATCCGTATGGTGTTGTCGGGCTCCAGGACCCCGTCCGCCTTCGCCTGGTGCGCCATGCCGTCAATCGCAATCCAGAAGGATCTCGAATACGGAATCACGGGCTGTTCCGTCGTCCTGATGGAGGGGCAGACGCAAATCACCCTGGCCGGGGCGAACTCCCGCTTCCGCTTGAGCATCCAGTCGGCCATGTCCTTTATCACCGCCGCCGGGAGGTCGTGCCCCCTTTCGTCGCCGGTCGTAATCTCCCTGTACACGAAGAAATCCTTGCGCTTGTTCTTCCCGGGAATGGCCTCTATCTTCTTCCAGGCCTCCCTGTCCTGGTCGGGCGTGACCTGTACGTCGGTCGACCCGTGCACCACGTACATCGGCGTGTTGTAGAGCATTTCATAGTCCACGACGCAGCTCGGGTTCCCCGCCGCCGGGGACGACGCGGCCAGGAGGTCCGGCATCCGGACGGGCATGTACCAGGCGCCCACGCCGCCCATGGAGTGCCCGGTGCAGTAGATTCTGTCCGGGTCGACGGCGTACTCGAGGGAGACCGCCCAGATGATTTCCCTCACGAATTTCTCGCCGACAGGCTCGGCGAAGACCGCGCCCTTGGGGACGGTGGGCGCTGCCACGATGCAGCCGCGCGACTGGTAGTGGCCGCCGAGCAGCCCCATGATTTGATCGGCCGAACCCTCGCCCCTGCCGCCGCCGTGGAGCGCGACGACGAGCGGCCAGGACTTCGCCGGCGAGTATCCCGGAGGCGTGGCGGCGATGAACGTGCACCCCTTCAGGTCCGCGGGCGGGTTGGGCAGCTCCTCGTTGTTCTTCCGCTTCTTGAACTGCTTCGGAGCGAAGAAGGGCTTGACGAACGAGTCCCGAAGGCCTTTCCAGTTCTTCGCGTTGAATGATTCGGCCTCAGCGAGCAGCTTGTCCGCCTTGTCGCTCTTGTCGCCCTGCATGCGGAGATACCAGTACATGGAGGCTTTCCTGAGGAGTTCCTTCTTCTCCCCCGCGTCGAGGCCCCCCCCCTCCGCCGCGCACGGCGGAGGAAGGCAGGACAGCGCCGCGGCAGCGGCCAGCAATGCGCGAAGAAGACTGCTGTGCGTCTTTCACCTCCTATGACCGGGCGGGCCCGGCCGGGGACCGGCCCGCAGGCGGGCCCTTGTCCTGATAAATGATATCAGGGCCTGCGGACGTTTCAACCGGCGCCGCTCCGGAGCGGCGCAAGCCGGCGCAGAGTGCGGGAAAACAGTGGCAATATTCCCGATGGGCTGTTAAAATCAAAGCCCTTTTGAAACTTGTGCCGGAACCGATTTATGTCCGATAGCGTACGGATAATGGAATGCCCGAAGTGCAACAGCCGCTTCGACGTCAGCAAATTCGCGATAGGGCAGAAGTTCCTGTGCAAGAAGTGCAAACAGCTCATAGTGGTGCCCGAGAACAAGACTTCCGCGCCCGAGACGGCGGTGACACTGCCGTTCTTCGTGGAGACGCCTCCTACGGGCGGCGGGGCGTCGTACGCCGGCTCCGCGTCGGATTTCGAGGGCGCCCTCTCCAAGGATTCGATTGGCGGATGCAAGCTGACCAAGCTCCTGGGCAGGGGCGGCATGGGAGCGGTCTTCCTCGGCACGCAGATATCGCTTGACCGCCCGGTCGCGGTCAAAATCCTCCCGAAATCCTTCGCCAGCAATAAGGACAACGTCTCGAGATTCGAGCGCGAGGCGAGAGCGGTCGCGAGGCTGAACCACCCCAACATCGTCCAGGTCTTCGACATGGGGCAGGACGCGGAAGGGACGTATTTCATCGTGATGGAATACGTGGAAGGCTCGACCCTGTCGGACCTGCTCAAGGAGAGGTCGAGGCTCCCCGAGAAGATGGCGCTGGGCGCGATCACCCAGGCCTGCGCCGGGATTCAAGCCGCGCACGAAGCCGGCATCCTGCACCGCGACATAAAGCCCGAGAACCTCATGCTGAACGTGAAGGGCAGAATCAAGATTGCCGACTTCGGCCTCGCCAAGCACGTCTCCGGCAGCGTGAGGCTCACAGGCACGGGCATCGCCCTGGGGACTCCGGCCTTCATGGCTCCGGAGCAGGGCATGGGGGAGGACGTCGACGCCAGGGCCGACATCTATTCCCTGGGCGGGACGCTGTTCACCCTGCTTTCGGGAAGGCTTCCGTTCGTGGCGGACTCCCCCCTGTCGATGATGATGAAGCACGCCACGGAGCCGATTCCCCGCGTGACCGACCTCGTCCAGGAAATCTCTAAGGCGACCGAGGACATCATTCTGAAGGCGCTCGCCAAGAGCCCCAAAGACAGGTTCGCAACGGCTGCGGACATGCGCAAGGCGCTCCTCGAGGCCAAGAGGAAGGCGGCTTCCGGACCCAGGGGCGTCGAAGCGGACATCGAAATCGAGGACCTCGAAGCCGAGGCGCCCAAGAAGACCCCGACTCCGCCCGCGGCCAGGGCGGACGACAGGAAATCCAGGACGCCGAAGCCTCCGCAGGAGAAGCAGAAGACACCGCAGCCTCCCAAGATACAGCACGCCGAGCCGGAGAAGCCCCGGAAGGAGCCGGAGAAGGAAACCCCGAAGACGCCCGAGCACGCGGCGAAGAAGAAGTTCGCCGCCGCGAAACCGCAGGGGCGCGAAGCCGCGAAGAAGAGCGGCTTCCCGCTCACCGTCGCGGTCGCTGCCGTCGTGCTAATCCTGGGCGTCGTCGGCATCATCGCCGTGGCCTCCTCCGGCGGGGACAAGGACTCGAACCAGTCCAAGCCGTCCGGCGCACCGGAGCCGGACAAGGGGCCGGGCGACCGCAAGCCCGAAGGCTCGGGAAGCAAGAACCCCTCGGACGGCGAGGCCAGGCCGGACGACACTGGAATCAAGCCGCCTTTCCTCCCCGAGAACGTCGCCGAGTCCTCCGCCAAGGGCGAGTACGTGAACCGCAAGGACGGATCAATCCTCCTGTGGATCCCCGGCGGGGAATTCGAAAGGGGGCTCGCGGAAGAGGACATCTCCTCGGTGATAAACTGGTACCTCACCCCCGTGTACAGCGACTACAGGGCCATGTTCCCGGTGAACAGGCCCAGGGTGCGCGGGTTCTTCATCGCCAAGAACGAGGTCTCGAACAGGCAGTACGGCAAGTTCGTCGAGTGGGCGGAGAAGGCGGACGACCTGTCCAAGGTCAGCCATCCCCACGAGCCGCTGGGCAAGAAGTACAAGTCCCGGTACGCGGACGACCCCGCCTTCAACGATCCGGACCAGCCGGTCGTCGGCGTGGACTGGTTCGACGCGTACGCCTATTCGCGCTGGGCAGGCATGGACATCCCCACCGAGGCGCAGTGGGAGAAAGCCGCCCTCTGGGACCCTCTGAAGAAGAAGAGGCTTCTGTTCCCCTGGGGGGACAAGCCCGGGCACGACAAGGCCGCGGTCGCGGACTTCACGGCCGGCTCGCTCTTCAAGTCCAGCCACCTCTACGTCAAATGGCTCCTGTTCGAGAAGGGCAGGGACAAGTGCGCGGTCAAGAAGGTCACGGACTACATCGCCGACATGTCCCCGTACGGGGGGCTCAACTTCGCGGGCAACGTGGTCGAGTGGGTCAAGGACTACTTCGACCAGTGGTTCTACGGATCTCCGGACGCCAGCCGCGACGACCCCTTCAACAACATCTTCTCCCCGTACCGCGGAATCAGGGGCGCGGGCTACAAGTCGAACCTCGAGATGTTCCTCAAGAGGAGGGGGCTGTCCTGCGAGGAGGGCAAGGGCAGGTTCCAGGACCTCGGGTTCCGCTGCGCCCTGAACCTCGTCGAGAATCCCAGGAAGGACGAGGGCCGCGGCGTGAGCGACCCGGACGAGATTAAGAAGTTCGAGCCGGCGTCGGCCAGGAGAATCATCTCCGGCAACATAGAGCAGAAGCTCCTTCTGAAGCAGTACGACGACGCGGCCGTCCTGGCGAAGACCGGGGAGAAGATGTTCCCGGACTCCTGGGAGTTCCCCTACTACTACGGGAGGGCCAGGCAGCTCGCAGCCGACGCCGACAAGGCGGAGGAGCGGAGGACGCCCCTGTTCATCGAAGCGGCGGCGTCCTTCGAGAAGTCCGCCGAGCTCGACCCGCTCAAGGAGAGGAAGGCCAGGAGCTACGCCCAGAAGGGGCAGTGCCTGCGCCTGGCGAAGAAGTACCCCGAGGCCCTGGAGGAATACAACCGTTCGGCGGCAATCGACCCCAACCAGGCGAACGCGTTCTATTACCGGGGGCTGCTCCGGCTCTTCAACCTGAAGGAATTCGAGCAGGCCAGGTCCGACTTCAAGAACGCGCTGAGCTTCGACCCGGACAGCGGCAACATCTGGTACTACGTCGCCGAGGCCGAGGAGCAGCTCAAGAACCTCGAGGCCGCCGTGTCCGCGCTGGGCAACTCGCTGATTCTGAACGCGGACGATATCGAAGCCCTGTTCAAGAGGGGCGAGCTGCTGGTGAAGCTCGACAAGACGGAGGAGGCGGCCTCGGACTTCGCCCTCCTCATCAAGAAGCGCGACGTCCTGCACGGCTATCTGGGGATGGCCAGAATCCACATGAAGAAGGGCGAGTGGCAGAAAGCCATGGACGCGTGCGACTCGGCCATGAACGAGTACCCGGTCCGCTGCGAGATGCACTTCCAGGAAGCGCGGGCAATCAGAATCGAAGCCAAGTCCAAGCTCGACGGGAAGTAGGCCCCCCATAACCCGGACGAGCCGGAACCGAGGAGGTTGGGCTCGTCCGGTTATGACACGCGCTGCGCGCTAGAACCTGATTTCCATGGTGAAATTCCCGCCGATGCCCTGCTCGAGGACCAGCACGTCCCTCGGGCCGCTGTCCTTCTTCTCGTCCCAGCTGGAGTGCTGGAACCACGCCGCGAGCGAGAAAATCAGGAACTCCAGGGGCCTCCAGTTCATCTCGAGGCCGGTCTGGAAGTAGATTTGAG
>JBFZBV010000127.1:0-3993 GCA_041308285.1 Planctomycetota bacterium
ACCGACGGGAAGGAAATCCAGTTGGGCTCGTCGGCAAAGGGGATAGGCGGCGGACAAGGCGACTGTGCAAGACAGACGAATGGAACAGACAGAAGAATCGTCAGAACCATGATTTGCACACTTGTTCTCATGACACCCTCCGTTACTGCTGAGTTACCAAGTTACGCTCGGGACACGGTCTTGAGCCCCTGGAGCCCTTTTTTCTTGCATTGCATTGGTATTACAAATTCCGTGCCTTAGCGCGCCCTAACGTCAGGCGGTCACGAGTCTTGGGAACATGTTCGCAGGGCATGCATGATTCCGCTCTGTCCGATTTGCCTGCCAGCTTCAGCGGCAGTGAGTCTGTGGGTTATAATGAAACCGGGGTCGCCATGGACTCGAACAGATGCATTCATTTTGTCGGCGCGGTCGGCGCCCTAGGGTTCGCATCCATATTCTCGGCATCTGCGCTTGCCGGGGTCGCTTGGGGATTGCTCCTGCCGGGTATTTTTCCTCGTTCTGCCTGCGACAGTCTTCTGGTGGGCGTTCGGAATCGATGTCGTACACCTTTTCAGCGTAGAACATGAATTTTAAGACGCTTGCTGAGCAAGTAATCCAGGACGATAGAAGGGAATCATGAATAGGGATAGGCGGGCGTCATGGTCCCTGATGGTCCTTGCGATTGCTGGCTTCATCATTCTTGCGCTGCTTTCCGATGGTTCCTTCTTACGGACAGCCGTCCTGATTGCGGCTCCGGGCCTGACAATCATTCTGTTCGTTCTGGCCATGCATCGTTCATCTCGAGTGCCCGGCAACGATTGCAGGTCCGATGAATCGCGCGGATGCAAGCATCTTGGCCAGATTGAAGGATGCTGTGCGCCACTTCCCAAAGCATGGACAGGAATGCGGGAAGTCTACGTGGCCGGAGATCTGGCCGAGGCGGGCCTGATTTGCTCGGCTCTCCAGTGCAGCAACATCGAAGCTGAGATGAAGAACGAGTTCATCCAGCAGTCCATCGGCGGGTTGCCCCCCAGCATGCCCACATACCCGAGAATCATGGTCAGGGAATTCCAGTTCGAGCGGGCGGCGGGGATCGTCATGGAACTGCTCGATCGCAGGAGCAGGATTGTTCCCGGGGAGATCGAAGAAGAGGAGGAAGAAGAGGAAGGGCCGCAACCCGTGGACCCTTCCGACGGCTACGAAAACGTGCCTGTTTCAAGCCTTCTGAAATCGGCTGTCTCCCCGTTCCTATCCCTGCGCGTGATTCGCTTCCTGCTCTTGGCCGGCGTCGCTGTCGTGTTCGTTTATGTAATCTCCTACTACATATACAACGGAAATCCGCCGCCGCTCCTGGGCGGAGGCAGGGGCGGATTCCACTTCATCCGGCATTGAAACGGCGGTCTGAACCCGCGATCGTACCCGCGGAAGTACGGGAATGCGCCCCAATCCGCCTTCGTCTTGCTGACCATGCGGCGGATGAGGCGGCTACATCCGCAGGAGCGTCCATGTAGCCACGGCACGGAGCCTGTCCGCCGAAGCTACAGGCAATACATCAAAGCGAAGGCGGATTGCCGTGATCCTGAGGACGCATGTTTGTTGTACAATCACGGAAAGGAAAGAAGATTCCGGCAGCGGTTCGGAGGTCGTCATGCGATTCGCAAGTCATGCGTTCTGTTCCGCGCTTTTCTTCGCGTCCGTCTCGTCCGCCGCCGACAAGCCCAAGGGCCCTCCCCTGCAGGTCCAGGCCGACGCGAGGGTGGAGCTCATGAGCCTAATCTTCCGGCTGGCGGGAAACCCGGAATACAACAAGGGGAAAATCGAGTCCTATTCGCGGGACGTTGAGGAGCATTTCGGGAAGTACCGAAGCCACGAGGCGGTCAGGACTGCGCAACGCCTCCGGGGCTCGCGGGGCGTTTCGTACGACGCTGTGATGAGCATGGCCGTGCACCTGAAGGACGCTTTCTCTCTCGAAGAGCGGGTCCCGTTCGATCCGAGTCCCGAGACCCTTGACAGCAGGTGGCGGCCGGACGAGGCCAGGGATTTCCTCGCGAAGGCCCGCAGTTTCGTCGCGGATTCCGGGTTCCGCGAGTTCTACGAGAAGCATGCGCCTGTCTTCGACCATGCCGCGGAGCGCCTAAGGAATCTGGTCGAAACCAAGGGCAGGCTGGAATGGTTCGGGGAGTTCTTCGGGCCACGCCCCGGCGCGGGATTCACCGCCACGTTCGGGATGCTCAACGGCGGAGGTTGCTACGGACCGAGGGTCAGGATGGCCGACGGGAAGGAGGAGCTCTTCTGCGTGATGGGCGTGTGCAAAACCGACGCTGAAGGGAAACCGGATTTCGACGAGTCCGTGCTCGACACGATAATCCACGAGTTCACGCATTCCTACGCGAATCCCGTCGTCGACAAGTTCGCGCAGAAACTTGAGAAGCCCGCTTCGATTATATTCCCCTTCGTCGAGGAGGCGATGAAGCGGCAGGCCTACGGCAACTGGCAGACCATGATGCGCGAGTCGGTGGTGCGCGCGTGCGTGGTGAGATGGGTCGACAGAGTCCTGGGGGCGGAAAAAGCCGCGGACCAGATTGCCCATGAAGCCGGCAGGTCCTTCCTCTGGACCGGCGAGCTCTCGAAGCTGCTCGAGCAATACGAGGCGGACAGGGCGGAGTACAAGGGATTCGAGGACTTCTTCCCGAAGGTGGTCGAGTTCTTCGAATCGTACGCCCCGGAGTTCGCCAAGAAACAGGGCGAAATCGCGGAAAAGAGGCCCAGGGTGGTGTCGATTGCCCCGCCGAACGGCGCGGCCGACGCGGACCCGGCCCTTGACAGGATAACGGTGGTCTTCGACAGGCCGATGCGGGACGGCGTGTGGTCAATGGTGGGCGGAGGGCCCCATTTCCCCGAGATTTCAGGAAAGCCCTCCTACGACGGAACCAGGAGGATCTGGACCGTGGCCGTCAAGCTCAAGCCGGACTGGGAATACGAGTTCTGGCTCAATTCAGGCAAGTTCATGGCGTTCAGGAGCGAGGAGGGCGTCCCGCTCGAACCCCTGCGCGTCCGGTTCAAGACACGGGCCGGTAAGTGAGCGGGCATGCCTGCTGGCGACGGGGAGCAACTCCGACGGTCGCCGGGCTCCGGCTACCGTCTTGTGAATCAGAGGAGCGCTTTGACGACCTGCGCCGCGTCGTCCATGGAAAGGAGCGCCCCCCGGAGCGCGCGCTGCCAGCCCGCCATACGGGTCCCCATCCTCGCGCCGGCGCGGGCTCCCAGCCGCGCGGCCTGGCCGAGCCCTGCAATCCCGAGGAAGAAATCCATGTACACGGAGACGACCATGGCGAAGAGAATCAGCGCGACGTCCAGCTTGATTTCCCAGAACACCCTGCTCATGACCCGCGACCGGGATTCCGCCCTCTGGCGGTACCACTCCATGGCCGCGTGGATTGCGACCACGGCGGCGAGCCAGAAAAGGCTGATGAACATGCTGAGGACCAGGGCAAGGCCTATGTAGAAAACGGTGAACGTCCAGGTCTCGTCGTGGTTCAGGATCCATGATCGGACGTGTCCCTTCGGTTCCGCGGAACTCCCTTCGGCCTGTCCGGGCGGATTGCCCATGCCTCGCATCTCCTTCTGGCCCAGCCAATCCTGCGAGGGGATTATAACCACTGCCCTTCATGCCGCGCAGCGGCATCCAGAAACGCCGGTCGGGAACCGAGTCCGTTCGCGCTCTTGCTGGTTTTACCCACAGATTCTGGCGGAGACCCCGTCATTGCGAACGCAGAATTCAATGGCCCTGCTCCGCTATGATTTCTGCCCTTCTAAGAAACAACCTGGCCGGCACAAAGACCTGTCATCGCGAGCGCCGATGAAGTCGATCGGCGCGAAGCGATCTCACCCTGCGTCATGCATTGCAATCCTTGTAAAAGGGGCTGTTTCTTAATCCAGTTCCCCGCGGCGGATGTAGCCGCCCCCGGAGCGAAGCCCGCCCCGCCTTCGCCTCTGCGTTCACGCGAGGGCGGA
>JBFZBV010000128.1:0-16101 GCA_041308285.1 Planctomycetota bacterium
GGATGGGCTACGAACGCAAACGCGGCAAGCTGGAGCAGTTCAACGCGCTGCTGCGCGGCGGCCCGCGCGATTCGTTCTCCGAGATTATCGGCGATCCGGCGATCCTCCCCACCATTCGATACGTCATCACGCTGGACACCGATACCGGTTTGCCTCGCGATGCCGCCCGCAAACTCATCGGCACGATGGCGCATCCGCTGAACCGGCCGCGATACGACCCGTCGACTGGCCGCGTGGTCGAGGGCTACGCCATTTTGCAGCCGCGCACGCCCATCAGCCTGCTCTCGGCCAATCGCTCTCGGTTCGCCCAGCTCAGTGCCGGCGAAGCGGGGATCGATCCCTACACGCGCGAGGTGTCCGACGTGTATCAGGACCTGTTTGCCGAAGGGTCCTACGTCGGGAAAGGCATCTATGACGTGGACGCATTCCGGCAGGCAACGGCCGGACGCTTTCCGGAAAACCTCATCCTGAGTCACGATCTGGTCGAAAGCGGATATGCCCGCTCGGCGCTGGTCACGGACGTCGAGCTGCACGAGGATCACCCCGCGAGCTTCGCCGCCGAAATGAGCCGTCGCCATCGCTGGATCCGTGGCGACTGGCAAATCGCCGGTTGGCTCCTGCCGCGCGTGCTCGGACCCGATAACAAGCGTCGGCCCAACACGCTGACCGCGCTCGGCTGGTGGAAAACTTTCGACAACCTGCGCCGCAGCATCGTGCCGCCCGCTCTGCTGCTGCTGTTGCTCGGCGGCTGGATGAATGCGCCGGGGCAGATGGGTTTCTGGACGCTGTTCGTGCTCCTGTTGTTCTTGATTCCCGTACTGTCGGGCACACTGTTGGAAGCGGTTCGGAAACCTCGGGAACGGTCGTGGGCCATGCATCTGGGCACGGCCCTGACATCGCTGGGACGTCAGCTGGCGGAGGCCGGTCTGCGGCTGAGCACGCTTCCGTATCAGGCCGTCATCAATCTGGATGCGATTCTCGTTTCCGGCGGGCGCATGCTGTTCACCCGGCGCGGATTGATGCTCTGGCACACACCGGGCTATGCGCGCCGCAACGCCCGCACGACCCTGGCAGACTTCTTTCGAGAGATGTGGGTCGCGCCGTTGTTCGCCACGGCCGGATTCGCGGGGCTCGCGTTCACCGATCCCAGGGAATTGTTCGTCAGCGGGCCGGTGTTGCTGCTGTGGCTGGCGTCCCCCGTCGTCGGCTGGTGGATCAGCCGGCCGCTCGCGGCCGAACAGCTGGATCTGTCCGACGCGCAGCAGACGTTCCTGCGCGGATTGGCCCGGCAGACATGGCGCTACTTCGAGGTGCTCGTCAACGCGGAAGAGAATTGGCTTCCGCCCGATAATTTCCAGGAAGTCCCGACGCCCGTGGTCGCATCGCGCACCTCGCCCACCAACATCGGCATGGCCTTGCTGGCCAATCTGGCGGCGGCCGATTTCGTCTATCTATCCACCTGCCAATTGCTCGACCGCACGGACAAAACCCTAACCACGATGGATCGGCTCGAACGCTACCGGGGGCATTTCTACAACTGGTACGGCACCCGCACGCTCAAACCGCTGCTCCCGCACTACGTGTCGAGCGTCGACAGCGGCAATCTGGCCGGGGCGCTGTGTATTTTGCGCGCCGGGTTGTGGGAGTTGACGAATCAACCCGTCGTTTCTCGATGCCTGTTGACCGGGCTGCGGGATACCCTGGAACGACTGTCGTATCCGGTCATCGAACGGCTCCGTGAAAAGCTGCGTGATCCGCCGCCCCGCACGGTCCCGGCCGTGTTGGCGTTGCTTCAGGAACTCGGCCGGGATGTCGCCGCCTTGCCCGCCCAAGACGATGCGGAACAACAATGGTGGGTGCAGGCTGTCGTTCGTCAGTGCCGCGCCGTGCAGGACGATCTGCAGTTCCTCGTTCCCGATTCCCGGCAGTTCGATCACGTTCCGACCTTGAAGGAGCTGGCTGCCGCGTCCACCGGAGGCGACCGCGCCGCCGAGCGCATCCGGCACATCGAACAGCTCGCCCAGCGTTGCACCGAACTGGCGGTTATGGATTTCAACTTCCTGTACGATCCAGCCCGCGATTTGTTGTCAATCGGCTACAACGTCACCGACCGTCGCTGCGATCCGTCCTATTACGACCTGCTCGCCTCGGAGGCGCGGCTGGCGAGTTTCATCCTAATCGCCCAAGACCAGTTGCCGCAGGATCATTGGTTTTCCCTGGGCCGACAGTTGACCACCCACGCGGGCGCGATGGCTTTGTTGTCGTGGAGTGGATCGATGTTCGAATACCTGATGCCTCTGCTGGTGATGCCGACCTATCGACACACGTTGCTCGATCAGACCTATCGGGCGGTCGTGACGCGTCAGATCGAATACGGCCGCCAGCGCGGAATTCCGTGGGGCATTTCCGAATCGTGCTACAACCGCACCGACGTCCACGGGATTTTTCAGTACGGCGCTTTCGGCGTTCCGGGATTGGGATTCAAGCGCGGCCTCGCCGACAATCTGGTCGTCGCTCCGTATGCATCAGTGCTGGCTTTGATGGTCGCGCCCCGTGAGGCCTGCCGGAATCTGGAAATCCTTGCGGAGAACGGGTACTGCGGCGCGTACGGTTTTTTCGAGGCGATTGATTTCACGCCTGACCGTCTGCCCCGCGGAACGAAATGCGTTCCTCTCCGCAGTTTCATGGCACATCATCAGGGGATGAGTTTTCTGGCTCTCGCGTACAGGCTGTTGGACCGGCCTATGCAGCGCAGGTTCCTCTCCGACCCGTACTTCAAGGCGTCGGAGCTGCTGTTGCACGAACGCATTCCCAAAGTCGCGTCAACGGTGCGGCCGCACGCTGAGGAGGTCAGCGCGGCGCGCCGGCCGCTGTCCGTCTCCGCCGCCACCATGCGCGTGTTTCCCTCGCCGCACACTCCGGTTCCCGAGGTGCACCTGCTGTCCAACGGCCGCTACCACGTCATGGCCACCAACGCGGGCGGCGGGTACAGCCGGTGGAAAGACTTGGCGGTCACGCGCTGGCGCGAGGACGCGGTACGCGACGGATACGGCACCTTCTGTTATCTGCGCGACGCCGCCACGGGCGCGCTCTGGTCGTCGGCCTATCAACCGACGCGGCGGGAGTCGAAGAAATACGAGGCGATCTTCGTGCAGGGCCGCGCCGAATATCGACGCCGCGACGCGGACTTCGACGCGCACACGGAAATCGCCGTGTCGCCCGAAAACGACGTCGAAGTCCGGCGCGTCACGTTGACGAATCTCTCTCCCCGGAACCGCACCATCGAGCTGACCAGTT
Source organism: Planctomycetota bacterium (assembly GCA_041308285.1). Classification (GTDB taxonomy): domain Bacteria; phylum Planctomycetota; class JAKEIC01; order JAKEIC01; family DYIT01; genus PPR-0505. Next base: position 3,298 of record JBFZBV010000128.1, read on the forward strand.
ACGCGGAAGTCGTCCTCGCTCCTTTGAACGCCGATCTTGCGCACCCGGCCTTCAGCAATCTGTTCGTTCAAACCGAGATCCTGCGCGATTCGCAGGCCATTCTGTGCACGCGCAGACCGCGCGCACCGGGCGAGAAACCGCCCTGGATGTTCCACCTGACGACCTCGCAAGGCACGCCGGCGGGCGGCACGTCCTTCGAAACGGACCGGGCCCGGTTCATCGGTCGGTGCCGCTCCGTCGCTCAACCTTCCGCGTTCGACGGGGGCGGACCGCTTTCCGACTCGGATGGCGCGGTGCTCGATCCGATCGTCGCGATTCGCAGCGGCATCGTCTTTCAAGCCGAAACCTCCGCCAACTGGCACATCATCTCCGGCGTTGCCGAAACGCGCGAGGCGGCCCTTGCTTTGATCGATAAATACCGCGACCCCAGCTTCGCGGCTCGCGCATTCGATATGGCCTCGTCTCACAGCCAGCTCGTGCTGCGCCAGCTGCAGGCGACCGAGACCGAGGCTCAGGTGTATATGCGGTTGGCCGGCTCGATTATTAACGCCAATGCGCGGCACCGCGCCGGCGCCGGCATCCTCAACCGCAACCGGCTCGGTCAGCCCGGCTTGTGGACATTCGGAATCTCCGGCGACATGCCAATCCTCCTGCTGCGTCTTGCCGACGCGAACCGGATTGATCTGGTTCGGGAAGTCCTCAAAGCCCACGCCTACTGGCGCGAGAACGGCCTGGAAACCGATCTCGTCATCCTGAACGAAGATTTCTCCGGGTATCGCCAGGTCTTGCATGAACGAATCCTGGGCTTAATCGCCGCAGGCACCGAAGCCCACCGGATGGACAAGCCCGGAGGGATTTTCCTGAGGCGCAGCGAGCAGCTGTCGGAGGAGGAACGGGGCCTGCTGCAAACGGTCGCCCGTGTGATCATCAACGACAGTGCCGAGACCTTGGCAGAGCAGGTCGAGAGACCGGTGCCGGTGGATCGGGAGATTCCGCGCTTCACACCGATGCGACAGGCGACGCAGGCGACGCCTCCCGCGCCGCCCCCGCGCGAACGGGTCTTTTTCAACGGTCTGGGCGGGTTCACACCCGACGGACGCGAGTACGTGATTTCCCTCGCGCCGGGACTGCCGACACCCGCCCCTTGGGCGAACGTGCTGGCCAACGCGACCATCGGCACGGTGATTACGGAAAGCGGCGGAGCCTACACCTGGGTGGACAACGCCCACGAATTCCGGCTCACCCCCTGGAACAACGACCCCGTCTGCGACGCCGGCGGCGAGGCGTTCTACATCCGCGACGAAGAAACCGGCCAGTTCTGGTCGCCGACTCCGCTGCCCGCGCGCGGGAACGGGACGTACGTATGCCGTCACGGTTTCGGCTACAGCGTGTTCGAGTACACGCAACTGGGCATCGGCTCGGAGCTGTGGACCTACGTCGCGCTCGACGCGCCCGTGAAACTGGTGACGTTGAAAGTGCGGAATCGCTCGGGCCGGGCTCGGCGCCTTTCGGCCACGGGGTACTGGGAGTGGGTTCTCGGACAGTGGCGCCACATGAACCTGATGCACGTGGTCACCGCGATCGATTCGACCACGGGTGCGTTGTTTGCACGCAACGTCTACAACCGCGAGTTTGCCGACAAGACCGTTTTCGTCAACGTCAGCGACGCCGCGCGGACCGTCACCGGAAATCGCACGGAGTTCCTGGGGCGCAACGGCACGTTGGCCAGTCCCGATGCGATGCGGCGCGCGGGCCTGTCCGGCCGCACGGGCGCGGGCCTCGACCCCTGCGCGGCCATTCAGGCGATGCTGGACCTGGCCGACGGCGAGGAACGCGAACTCGTCTTCGTGCTAGGCGCCGGGAACGGCACGGAGGAAGCCCAATACCTGGCCCGGCGGTTCAGCGAACCGGCGAGTGCGCGGTTGGCCCTGGAGAGCGTCTGGGAATTCTGGAAACAGACGCTGGGCGTCGTGTACGCCGAGACGCCGGATCCCGCCTTGAACCTGCTGGTCAACGGCTGGCTGGAGTACCAGACGCTGTCCGGTCGATATTGGGGACGGAGCGGGTATTACCAGTCTGGCGGCGCGTACGGGTTCCGCGATCAGCTCCAGGACACCGCGGCGTTGCTCCACGCCGCGCCGTGGACCGCCCGCGAACACTTGTTGCGGTGTGCCAGCCGCCAGTTCCGCGAAGGCGACGTGCAACACTGGTGGCATCCGCCCACCGGACGCGGCGTGCGCACGCATTGCTCCGACGATTACCTCTGGCTGCCGTACGAAACTTGCCGGTACGTGAAGATGACCGGCGACACCGGCGTGCTCGATGAGCGCCTGCCGTTCCTCGAAGGGCGTCCGGTAAATGCCGACGAGGAATCGTACTACGATCTGCCGCAGCGCTCAGCGGAATCCGGTTCGCTCTATGAGCATTGCGTTCTGGCGGTCAAACACGGACTGAGCTTTGGCGCGCACGGCCTGCCGTTGATGGGCAACGGCGACTGGAACGACGGCATGAACCTCGTCGGCGAAAAAGGCAAGGGCGAGAGCGTGTGGCTGGGGTTCTTCCTTTGTCACGTATTGCAGCGTTTCGCGGAGCTGGCTCACCTCAAAAGCGATGATGAGTTTGCCGCCCAGTGCGCCAACGAGGCGGCACACCTGCAGCAGAACATCGAACGGCATGGGTGGGACGGCGATTGGTACCGGCGCGCGTACTTCGACGACGGCACGCCGCTCGGCTCGGCCACAAACGAGGAATGCCAGATCGACTCCCTCGCCCAGAGTTGGGCGGTATTGTCTGGCGCGGCCAATCCGGACCGGGCGCGATTGGCCATGGACCGTGTGGATCAACGTCTGGTCCAACGCGACTCGCGGTTAATACGGCTCTTTGCTCCGCCGTTCGACCAATCCGCACTGCAACCAGGCTACATCAAAGGCTATGCGCCCGGCGTGCGCGAGAACGGCGGCCAGTACACGCATGCCGCGATTTGGGCCGTCATGGCGTTCGCGGAACTGGGCGAGACCGAACGGGCGTGGGAACTGTTCTCGCTGCTCAACCCGATTCGTAACGCAACGGAACCGGCTGGGGTCGACCGCTACAAAGTCGAACCATACGTCGTCGCCGCCGACATCTACGCCGTCGCGCCGCACAGCGGTCGTGGCGGCTGGACCTGGTACACGGGTTCTGCGGGTTGGATGTACCGGCTGATCGTAGAGACACTCCTCGGCGTGCAGCTCGAAGCGGACCAACTGCGGGTGAACCCGCTCCTGCCGCGTGCCTGGGAGTCTTTGAAACTCCACTACCGCCATCACGGCACGTTTTACCACATCAGCGTAAAGCGTGCCGGAGCGGGAGAAGCCCGGCCGGCCCGCGTGATCGTCGATGGCAATGAACAATCCGACGACGCAATCCGACTCGTCGACGACCGCCAAGAACACACCGTCGAAATCCAAGTCCGCTGACTCATCCCGGAATATTCACGAAGCACTCGCGCATTGCGAGTTCGAGACGGTCGCCATCGGACACCGATAGCGACCAGAGAGGGGAGAAGGGGGCAAGTCGACTCTTGACGCATAAGGCGTATTATCGGGGCCCGGAGCGTGCCGTCAAAACCCGGATCCGGCTGGAACCCGGGGAGAGCATCCTCCCCGAGCAGGAAAGTCCCCTGCCTGCGCCGCGGCGCGTCATGATGAGCGCCATGTAGTGGTCACGGCCTGCGGATGCAGCCGTCCCGCTCCGTCGGGGCGAAAAGGTCACGGCTTGCGGTGTTGCGACGACTCGCTCCGCATCGGTCGGACAGGGAAAAGGGCCTGCGCCTCCAATCCGCTTCGCGGTCCATGCTCGCACACCCAAAGCCGGTCAGGCAAGCTTTCACGGTCCTGCCCAATCCTCGGTTTTCCTCATACGGAAATGAGGCACGAAAACACGACACTTTACCGGTCAACAGAACGCCGCCGAAAACCCCGTGCAAACTTTTTCCGATAATTATCGTTACTTATCATGGTTTATATGATATATACTAATCAACACCCTTTTCGAGGACAAAGACATGAAGAAGAAAGCCGACAGGAAAGGCGGGCGCCCTAAGCCGGGTCCGTCCGGGAACGGCGCGCAATCCTCCGGCGGGGCCGGATCGCAGGGCCTGCTCGACCTCGATTCCGCGGTCGCCCTGCTCCGGACGACAAGGCCGACGTTCTACAGGTGGCTCCGCGCCGGCAAGTTCAAGGGCATGAAGGCGGGCAGGCAGTGGCGCTTCTACAAGGACGACCTCGAGCGTTTCCTGAGGGGCCAGGACCCGAAAATCGATCTCCCTGCGGACATCTCCCCCCTTCTCGGGCTTCTGGACGGCGCAATCTCGTCCGCATCGGGCAAGACCCCGGACGACGGAGACCTTGATCCGCCGCGGAGGGCCGTGGAGAGGATTGTGAGGCTCGGCATCCTTCTCAGGGCCTCCGACATCCACATGGCCCCCGACCTCAAGCCGGAAGGGGGCGGATCAAGGGCCGCGCTCCGCTACAGGATAGACGGCGCACTCCACGAGAAAGCCGCGTTCGACTCCCGCCTGCTTCCCGCCCTCGTCGAGCAGTTCAAGTCCCTGTCGGGCTGCAACCGCTCGGAGCGGTCCAAGTCGCAGGACGGCAGGGCCCTGTTCGACTTGGGCGGCAGGAAAATCGACCTCAGGACGAACTTCCTGCCGTCCGTGCTCGGCGAGGCCCTGACCGTGAGAATCCTCGATCCGGCGGACAGCATCACGCATTTCGACATCGGCAGGATGGGGCTGCCGGAAAACGACCTGGGGCGGCTCCGCGCGAAGCTCGAATCCCCCTGGGGCATGGTCGTAATCACGGGCCCGACCGGATCAGGCAAGACCACGACCCTGTACGCCTGCCTGCAGCACGCCTCGGGACCGGGCGGGAAGACGATTACAATCGAAGACCCCGTCGAGTTCCTCTTCCCGGGCATGGTCCAGATCCAGGTCAACCCCGCGTCGGGGATGGATTTCGCCGCCGCGTCGCGCGCGGCCCTGCGCGCGGACCCGGACGTCGTGATGGTGGGGGAGATTCGCGACCGGGAGACCTGCAGGCTGACGCAGCAGATGGCGCTGACCGGGCATATCGTGCTGACGGCCATGCACGCAGGCAGCGCAGCCGGCGCGCTGACCCGCCTGGCCGAGGTGGGGGGCGATTCAATCATGCCTGGCGAAGCCGTGAAGTTCGTGCTCGCGCAGCGCCTCGTCCGCCTGCTGTGCAACGAGTGCTCGACGGAAGCCCACCCGCCCGCGGGCATGCTGGAAAAGGCGGAGGAAGCGGCCAGGAGAGGCGGCGTACCGGTTGAGCGGATCGGGAACTCCTTCCGCGCGCCCGGGGGCTGCCCCAGGTGCGGACAGACCGGATACTGGAAACGCGGCATGGCGGCCGAAGGGCTGGAAGTCACGCGCGAGACCGCTCAGGCTTTGAGCCGCGGGGCGGGGGAGGAGGAAATCGAGGCGATCGCCGTGGGCCAGGGCATGACCACGCTCGCGGCCAACGCCGTGCTCCTCGCCTCCAAAGGCCTCACGTCGCTCGAGGAGGTGTTCAGGGTGCTGGGCATGAGGTGAGCGGCGCCGGGGGGAGGCCTCAGCGCCCCTATTCCCGGGCGAGGGCGTCCAGGATTTCCTTGAACCTCGGGTCGTCGCGGATGTTGTCGAAGTCCCTGTCCGCCGCGATGTGATCGCGGTCCGCGAAACCGACGTCTATCGCCTTTTTCAGGAACTCGAACGCCCTGTCGGCCTCCTTCATCCTCGAGTACGCGCACGCCTTGTTGTAGAGCGCGGTCGAATTCCCGGGCGAAATCCGCAGCATCTCGTCGAACATCGCGAGAGCGTCCGCGTACTCGCCCTTGCCCAGGTGCGCGCAGCCCTTGGAGTTGAGGACCGCGAGCACGTCCCCCCTGCCGCCGCCGAGCCTGAATCCCGCCCTCCGCATCGCCGCGGCGGCATAGGCGCGGACCCTCGCAGATGCGTCCCCGGCGGCTATCGCTTCCAGCACGTCCATCGCCGGGGCGTCGCAGAGCTTTTCCAGCTCGAAGATTGCCGCCATCCGGCTGAGGAGCGGCCTGTCTCCGAAGCCTTCCATCAGAAGCTCGAGGTCCGCCCTGGCCGGGTGAATCCTCCAGCGGAACAGGCCGATGAGCCTGCGCGCGCGGAGGGCGGCCGGGGACTGCGGCTTTCCGGACGCGCAGGCTTCGAGCGCGGCTGCGGCCCCGGCCCCGGCCTTGAAGAGCCCTTCCTCGGCGGCGGCCCTGTCGCGCCAGGAGTGGGACCCGAGCTCAGCGACGAGCGCCTCGATTCGGGCCCGTTCCGCCGGCTCCGCCGCGGCGGAGGTCCCCGCGTTCTCGCAGAGCCCGTCCCCGCCTGCGAGGACGGAGGCTAGAATCGCGGCCGAGGCGCAGAAGGCGGCGCCTACGGCTTTATCCAGCATATGAGCCACCTGCCGTCCTTCCTGTGGAGGCTCGCGATGACCTTGCCCTCGAACGTGACCGAGGCTTCTTCGCCCGCGACCTCCTCGGCCATGGATTTAGATGCCGTGTCAAGGGACTTGAGCGCGCTGTCGTTGCGTTTCGAGAAGGCGGCGAGCAGGCCCTCCTTGAACTTCTCGACGTTCTCCTTCTTCGGCGCGGGATCGCCGAGCGCCCTCGCGTACATCGCCTCGAAGTCGAAGACGCCCTCGAGGGCCTTGCGGTCGGCGGAATAGATCCCCTTCAGGCATTCGACGACCACTTCCTTGGGTCCCGGCCCGGTCTTGCCGGCGCCCTCCTCGGGCTTCGGCGCGGGCAGTTCCTCGGGCATCTCCTCGGGATTCCCCGCGAGGAAAGTCATACCCGACATTTCGAAGCCCGGAATCGCCCCCTTGCCGTCGGACCAGAACACGAGAGGGTCATCCTTCCCCGCCTCTGCGAAGGACACGAGCACCACCTCGATGTCTTTCCCTTCGTGGTTCTTCCGCAGGACCTTTTTCGGGTCCACCGTGCATGAGTACTCGACCACGGCCCGCTTCTTGGTGTTCACGGCGTTGAAGACGAACGCCGCCTTCGCGGAGAAATCCATCGTTTTCGCGACAATCAGGAACGAGGGGAACCCAGCGGTGAAGCGCGCGGGCCTGTCGAGCGACGCAGGCTCGGCTTCGCCGCCGGCGATTGTTATCTTCTCCCCGCAGGAGACCTCGAACTCCTCCTTCTTCTCGACGCCGTTCTCGACCGCGACCTGGGAGAACTTCATCGAGACCGGGCTCAGGTCCGCCTTGAGCCTCGCGGATATCAGGTCCTTGGCCTTCCACTCGTCCGTGCTGACGGAGGCCTCGAATACGACCGCGTAGAAGACCGCGCCGTCGGCCTCCTCCTTCGACACGGAGACCGCGACCGACCCGATTTTCCTGCCCATGAAGTAGGGCGCGTACTTCGCGGATCCTGCGGCCTTCTCGTTGAACGCGGTCAGCGACGCGAGGTACGCGTCGGTCCCGGCCAGGGCCTGTTCCCTTGCGGCGGCCCTGGCCGCGGCTTCCTCGTCCCCGCCGGGCCCGGGTTCCTGCGCCGCAGTCGCGGCCGTGAAGGCGGCGAGGGCCGCCAATGCCAGTGCCAGCTTCTTCATCGCGAACTCCTGAAAATCACTCCGCCGCAGCGCGGCCGGAATCGTTCTCGCAGACGCTCCTGAACGCCTCGACAACCCACTCGTCCTCGCCGTCCTGGATGGTCCGGGGATCGAGGAGCACGGCCCCCCCCTTCACGCGGGCGCACACGGGCATCCTGCAGCGCCTGAGCCTGACCGCCAGGTCGCCGGCGGACATCGCAGCGGGCTTCACGGCCAGGACCTTCGTGGGGAATTCCGTGACCGGCGTGGCGCCGCCCCCGACCTCGGAGACCTCGTCCTCCACGCTGAGGGCGCATGATCCCGCCAGGAACGAGAGCCTGCCCTTGAGGGCCTCGGCACGCCCGGCGAGCTCCTCCAGCGGCATGGCGAGCATCCTGTACGTGGGGTTGCGGGCCCAGACGTTGTCGCCGTCGAGGAGCACCTTAAGGGTGGCCTCGAGGACGACCATGGTCATCTTGCCGACCCGCAGGGCTCTCTTGAGCGGGTTGTCCTTCATCGCGTCGATGTACTTCTTGCGGCCGAGGATCACCCCCCCCTGCGGCCCGCTCATGAGCTTGTCCGTGCTGAAGCAGACGACGTCGGACCCGGCGCGTATGCTGTCCGAGACGACGGTCTCGTCCACCAGGCCGACGCGGCCCATGTCGTAGAATGTCCCCGACCCGAGGTCGTCGACGACGGGCACGCCGTGCTTCCTGCCGATTTCCACGAGCGTCCCCAACGGCACGGACTCCGTGAACCCGCGGATTTTGTAGTTCGACGTGTGCACCCTGAGCAGCGCGGCCGTATTGGGCCCGATGGCCCTCTCGTAGTCGCGGGGATGCGTCTTGTTCGTGGTGCCGACCTCCTTCAGGACCGCCCCGCTCATGGACATCACTTCTGGTATGCGGAAGGACCCGCCGATCTCCACGAGCTCGCCCCGGGAGCATACCACTTCCCTGCCCCTGGCCATGGAGTTGAGTATGAGGAGGGTGGCGGCCGCGTTGTTGTTGACGATTTGCGCGGATTCCGCCCCGGTCAGGTCGCACAGCATCTTGATGACCGGGTCCTCCCTGGAGACGCGCTTGGCGGTCTCCAGGTCGTAGGCAATCCTGGTGTAGCCCCGAATCTGGGCCGCGAGCGCCTCGACCGCCTCGTCCGGGAACACCGCCCTGCCGAGTCCCGTGTGCAGGACCACTCCGGTCGCGTTCACGACCCTCGGGTAGGCGGTGCCGGTCCTGGAAGAGACCGCCTTTGCCACTTCGGCGGCCACGAGCTCGCCCGTGACGTCGTCGCCGGACTTCCGGCCGCTGAGGACCGCCTTCCTGAGGGAGGCGGCGGTCTCGCGCACGGCGTCGACCAGGACGCTGCGCGAGACCTTCGAGAGCAGCGCCTTGACGGCCGGCATTCCGAGAACCACGTCAATCGACGGAATCTTCCTGAGGGCGCTCTTGTCGAAAGTCGGCTGATCCATTCGAATCCTTCCCAAACGTCACGGCCCCGGCCGGGCCCGAACCGGTCCGGCGCAGGGGCCTACGCATCGCGCTCTACGGCGCGGGCCGCCGCGCTTCGCGGCTTTCCTCCTCCACGAAGGGGACCAGCGTCGAGGCTGATCCGGAGACGTAGGCGCAGCACTCCGATCCGTGCTTGGCCCGTATGAATTCCCCCGCCTGCGCGGGCGTCATCTTCCTGGCTCCGAAGGCCGAGACGAGGGATTCGTCCATCTCCGTGCACAGCACGATGTCGAAGCGCCTGGCCTCCTCCATGAGCAGGAACGCGGTCTGGGGGTACTTCAACTTGCTGCGGCCCGCTTCCTCGAGGAGGGCTTCGCGGGACTTGAATGCGAACCAGTGCTCGAGGTCGGGGTGGCCGTAGCCTTCGGGGCACTCGGCGGCGAGGACTATGGTTCCTCCCTCCCTGACGGCCCCCGTGAAGTGTGCGATTGCCTTGTGCGCCTGGATGAGGTTCAGGTCCCTGGGCCTGCCGCCCGGGCTCACGACCGCGACGTCGGCCTTGCCCGGCACGGTCAGCCCGAAGTGCTTCCTGAACCGCTCCCTCCCGATTTCGTGGGCCTTCTGCAGGTCGCCTGCGACGAAATCGAACATCACGCCCGAAGGGTCCACGAGCGAGTTGGCGAGGAAGATGTCCGGTCCGGCCATCTGGGCGGCCTCGAGGAGATCCTCGAACACGGGGTTCCCCACGGTGTTGCCGGGCCGGCATTCGAAGCACCACCCATCGGGGCCCGACAGGGGCAGGAGGTGGTTGCGCCTGATGGTCTCCTCGCCCGCGAGGCCCGGGACGATGCCTTTCGGCCCGCCGCTGTATCCCGCGTGGAAGTGGAAATTCACGGAACCGGTGGTTATCAGTACGTCGGCCTCGGCGGCATGCCTGTTGATGTCCACAGGCGTCCCGCGCGAAGTCTCGCCCACGCGCGCGAGGTCGTCCTTGCTCGTGGGGTTGTGGTTGTGGCACTCGAGGCGGTCGAATATCTCCGGAGTGACCTGCTTCATCTTCTCGACCTCGCCGAGGGGCCTGTGGAGGCCCAGGGCGAAGAGGATTGTCATGTGATCATCAGGCACGCCGCATTCGCCCAGATGCTCGACGAGGACCGGGATGTACGTCGAGGCTCCGGAAACCCTGGTGGTGTCCGGAACGGAGATGACCACGCTGGTGTCGGGGGCCGTGAGGTTCCTGAGGCCGAGCGATGAGATCGGATTGATGAGGGTCGCCGTGAGGGCGTTGCAGGACAGGGGCCGGGCCGGGTGAGCGCCGATGGACAGCTCGACCGCGCATCCGCCGGCGTCGATTTCCACCTTTCCGGTCCCGTACGGGAGGCTCATTGCGCCACCCATGCACACCTCGGCAAATCCTCCGGCCTGAAGGCCGAATCTCCTGTCTGACGGGCCCCGCCCGGCCGGGAGCGCCGAACGCGTCCGCGCAGCGCCGGCCGGAGGTCCCGCGCCTGGGCTTACTGCTCGCGGCACGAGCAGGGGTTCGTGCCGCAGTGGGGGCAGCCGAGGCCGTATCTCCCTTCGGCTGCGTCCTCCAGATCGATTCCGTGGAGGCTCGCGAGGGTCGACAGCCAAGCGAGGCAGTCGGCGAACTCCTCCCTGAGGTTCTCGACGCCGCCTTTCCTGGCCGCGCGCGCGAGTTCGCCCACCTCCTCCACGAACCACCTGAACGTGCCCTCGCGCCCCCGGGCGGAGTCCTTGGCGAAGTATATCTTCTCAATCAGCTTCTGGAACTCATCAATCCGCATCGCTCGCCTGCCTGGTGAAAAAACCGCTGTAACGGGAGCGGAGGGCCGCCCCGGTCATTGTTTCACGTCCTTCACGCACCGGAATCCGATGCCCATGTCGCAGGCCTCGGGCTTCACGAACGACCTCGACACCACCATGACGTTGAACTTGTTGTCCGCGACGGACCCCCCGCAGATGGCGAACTGCCGTATGAACCTCCCTGCCACTTCTATCGTCTCGCCCTCGGTGGACGTGAACTCCGCCACGTTGCCGGCCATGTCGAGGCATCCGAAGGGGCTGGCCGAGCCCGGGTAGGAGCCGACGGGCTCGATGTTGATTTCCTTCCTCCTGTCGTAGTGGTTGCACAGGTCGAGGCGGTCGAACCTGTTGCCCCAGGGCCAGAGCCTGCCGTCGACGCCGCGGGCGGCCTTCTCCCACTCCTGTGCGGCGGGAAGGCGCTTGCCCGCCCACCTCGCATAGGCGTCCGCGTTCTCCCAGGAGATGCCGAACACGGGCAGGTTCTTGCCCATGTATCTGGCCTCGAAGGACTTGTCGCTGAGCCAGAACGCTATCAACCGGTCGGCGTCGCGGCGCCTGGGCACGAGCTTGGCCTTCTCCTGGGGATCCGCGACCGTGTCGACGAACTTCTTGTATTCCTCGTGGGTCACTTCGCGGACGTCGATGAGGAAACCCTCGACGTACGCTTTCCTGAGGCCCGAATGGACGTCCCCGGCCAGGAAATCCCCGGCCGGCACGTAGACCATTCCGGCGGGGACCGATCCGGCCGGGAGGAGCGGGAAGTCGATTCTGACCTCCGCGTTCCTCTCAACCATCATCGGCCGGCGGGCGGTCTCGAATCCCTGGAGGGAGACGTAGAGCATGTAGTTGCCCATCGGGACGTCCCGGCCGGCGAGCGGGGCCGAACCGAGGGGTTTGCGTTCCGGGGATTCGGCGAGGGTTTCCGGGGCGAGCTCGGCGATTTCGATCGATGCGCCGGCCTGCATCCTGGGTTCGCCGCCGTCTTCGGGCGGAGCGCCGACGAAGAGCCTGCCGGTGCCCGCAATCGTCCTTTCGAGAGCGGCGATTTCCCCGGCGAAGAACCTGCCCTTCGACAGGTCCTTGGCGATGATGACGTATCCGAGTGCGCGGCCGAAGTCGCCGCGGAAGATTTCGGCGCGGCACTTGAAGAGGCAGCCCTCGACCTTGCCGAGTTCGGCGTCGGGGTAATCCCTGACCATGCCCAGCGCTCTGGCGAAGGCGTCCGCCGCCTTTTCGCCGGACTCGAAAGCGGTCTTCAGGAGCTCGTCCGAGGGGGCCAGCGTGCCTTCGAGCGAGGCGTTGCGGGCGGCCTCGAAATCCCGGTCGGCCGCCGCGAGGGCGGCGCGGCCCTCGTCGGTCAGGCGCCTGGCCTCGGCGAGGCTCTTCTTCAGGATTTCCTCGTCGCGCTTTTTCCGCTCGTCCTCCTTCCTCCTTTCCTCCTGGTGGGCAATCTGGATGCCGCACTTCTCGGCGCCTTCCTTGGCCTCCCCGTTGGCCTCGTCGATTGCCGTGACCGCGAGGTACTTCTCCTTGGCGCCGGCGAAGTCGCCGGCGTCGAATGCGGAGCGCGCGTCGGCGAGCCGCGCGGCGATTTCCTTGCGCCGCTCCTCGAATTTGAACGCGCCGAAGCCCGACCCTCCCGCAACGACGAGGAACAGGAGCAGGAGCAGGGCGGCGGCGAGCTTGTTCTTCCTGATCCTCTTCAGGACCTTGCCGGCGATTCCAGGCGGCTTGGCGGAGATTGGTTCGCCGCTCATGAACCTGTCGAGGTCGTCCGCGAACTCGCCGGCCGTCGAATACCTCTTCTCGGGCTTCTTTTCCATCGCCTTGAGGCAGATGGTCTCCAGGTCCCTTGGGATCTTCGGGTCGATTTTCCTGGGCGGGTGGGGATCGACCTCGATGACGTTCCTGATGATGGACCTCACGTCCTCG
>JBFZBV010000129.1:0-3667 GCA_041308285.1 Planctomycetota bacterium
GCCGCGCGCTTCCAGCCCCGCCCTGAGGGCCCGCGAGATCGGCCCGCGAATCGAGGCCGCTCCGCCGGCCGCCCCCTCGAAGTCTCCGGCTCTCAGCGGCGCCAGGATGCGCTTCTCAATCTTCCTCGCCCTCGGGCGGTTCCGGGCATGGTACAGGACGCGCTCCAGCGTCATCAGCACGGCCACGAGTCCCGATAAGAGAAGAGGTATCATCACCGGCCCGCCGGCGATGAGGAAGGAAACCAGGTCCTTGCCGCCCTCGAGCATGTCCGGCGGCATGTCCAGGGTCACGTCCGCCGGGAGGTCGACCATCCCGCCGTCCCTGCCGCATGCGTCGACCGCCCTCGACATCAGCGCGACCATGTCGGACTCCCCCTCCTTCCAGCTCCATCCGCCTTTTTCGCCCACGGAGCGGAAAAGGAGGCCCGCCTGTCTGCGATCCACGGTGACGTATCCGATGAAGAAGCGGCCCAGCCGGATGACGTCCGCTTCCTTGCTCTCCCCGGAGTCCAGCGCGATTGTCTCGCGGAAGAGCTCGGACGTGGATCCAATCTCCGCCTCGCCCGCGAGGAAGTCGAGGTATCCGGCCAGCAGTTCGGGAGCCGCCGCGGTGCGGGACCCGGCGCGTTCGCTCAGGGAGCGGATTTGCGCGGTCCTGAGGGCCCTTCCCGAATGGGGGACGGAGATTTCCGCGGCGGACGCGAGGGCCTCGATTCCCCGGGCGGCGAAGGATGCGAGGGCGTCGAGCTTCGCCGATGCGGCGGACTCGCGCTGGGAGAGGTCCTCAATCCGCGCCTCGAGGCCGTCAGCACGGGACTTGAAGCCCTCGCAGGCCGCCGACGCCTCCACGATTCCCTTCTCGAGCGAGTCTATCTCGGCGCCCAGGGCGGCCTTGGCGGCCTCGAATTCCTCCTCGGATTTCCTCCATTCCTCCTTTTCCGCCGCGAGATCCGCCGACGCCTCCTCGATGGCCCTCTGGACCGCGGCAAGGCCCTCGTCCTCCGCACGCGCGCGCCCCGGATGAAGGAGGGGCAGCAGCAAGGCGGCCGCCAGGGCCGGGAGGAGGAGGCTCTTCGGGTGCTTCGCCTCGCTCATCTCCTGCCTCCCGCCTCCGCTGCGCGGACGACCGAGCTCAGGTCCACGGGAAGGTTGATGATTGCGGGCGGCTTGCGCTTCTCGGCCATCTCGACGGCGCTGCGCAGCCTGAGCCTCGAGAGGTAGTCGAGGTCCGCGTTCCACGCCCATTCCCGGCCGCCGCCGAGCCCCCCGGAGACGCGCCTCAGCACGCCGGCCTCCTTGCCGTTCTCGGTCACGAAAGCCATGTATACGAGGCCTATCTTGACGTACCTCGTCCTCGGCCTGTCGGATTCAATCTCGATTCTCCCCTGGAAGGCGGACGTCGATGATCCGATTGAGATTTCGTATTCCAGGGACCTCGCCACGAGCCTCGCGGCGTCGATGGTTTCCGCCGCGCCCGCCTTGAGGTGCTCGGCAAGGGGCCGCACGCGCTCCTCGGTCTCGAAGGGCACGCCTTCCCGGATTCTCACGACGAGCCCGGCCGCCCGGTCCCTGATTGCCCCGTCGCATTCCGCGAGCACGGCCTGCTTCTCCTCGAGCGACTTCCTCAATTCCTCGGCCTTGTCCTGGAGGCGGCGGCATTTCTCCTCCGTCTCGGCCGCTGACCTCTTCTCGGCCGCGAGCTTGAGCTCGAGCTCGCCCTTGCGGGCCTTCACGTCCTCGAGCTTCCTCTGCCTCGCCTTCAAATCGGACTCGAACCTGAGCCGGCCCTCGCGGAGGTCCTTGAGCATGGACCTGAGCAGGGCGGTCTTCCCGGCGACCAGCGCCCTCGCCTGCGCGCCGTCCTTGTCAGTTTCTCCGGGCCGGTCTCCGGCTGCGGGAGGAGCCTCGGAGGCCAGGGCGGGGCGGGCGGCGGCAAGGAGGGCCAGGGCTCCGACGGCGAGAACGCGCGCCGCTCCGCGGAGCCGCCTGTGGCATCGAAGAATCATCGGGCGGACCTCAATCCGAACCATTGTGGCCGGGCCGGGCCGGCGGGGGGATTCCCTATGCGCGGCCGCGCTTCCGGCCCTCGTCCTGACAGGATTATACCCCGGACCGGGGCGGCCGCGAGCTAAGGTTCTTCCTTATTCGGCGGGTGAATTCTGCGTACGCCGCCCTTGGGCCGCAAGGACGGCGGGGGCCTTGTTTTGCTTGCCATGCTGAAGGGCCCGTAATAGAATCCGTTGCGTTTGGCATCTCAGTCTGTATTCAGGAGACAGCAAATGGCGGGATCTGACAGCGTCTACAAGATAATCGAGCTGGTGGGAACGAGCCCTGATTCCTGGGAGAAGGCGGCGGCCAACGCAATCGCCAAGGCGGCCAAGACGCTCAGGGACCTGAGGATTGCCGAAGTCGGCGAGCTGGACGTTCAAATCGAGGACGGCAAGGTGACCGCCTACCGCGCGAAGATAAAGGTTTCCTTCAAGTACGAGGCGTAGTCCGCTTGTAGGGCCTTGCGGTCCATGGTGAAGGCTGTCACGCTCAGGCTGCCCGCATGGGCGCTGCGGACGCTCTGCGGAAAGCGGGCGTTCCCGACCGACAGGGACAAGATGGCCGCCGCCGTCGCGCTTGCGCGCGCCAGCCTCGGGAAGGGGGGAGGCCCGTTCGGAGCCGCGGTGTTCGAGTCGGACGGCGGGAAGCTGGTCTCCGTGGGCGTGAACCTCGTGCTGGCCTCGGGCTGTTCCGCGGCCCATGCCGAGATAGTCGCCCTCAGCCTTGCGCAGGCGGCCGTGGGTGCGCACAGGCTGGACGCCCGCGGCCGGGCGAGGTACACGCTCGCGTCGTCCTCGCAGCCCTGCTCGATGTGTTTCGGGGCTCTGGCGTGGTCGGGAGTGGGAACGGTCCTTTGCGGGGCGCGGAGAAGCGACGTGGAGACCATAGCCGGCTTCGACGAGGGCCCCCTGCCGGCCCGGTGGATCCTGGAGCTCGGGAAGCGGGGGATAGAGGTGCGCAGGGACATCCTCAGGGCCGAGTCCTGCGGAGTCCTGAAGGCTTTCAGGGACGCGCGCATGCCGCTCTACTAGCGGCGGAGGCGCGGCTTTTTCAGTGAGGTGGCAATGGAGGGCATGAGCATTCGACATGCCAGGGTGGGCGACGCGGAGACGCTGGCCGCGTTCAACATCGCCCTCGCCGATGAGACCGAGCGGCTCAAGCTCGACCACGGCGTGGTCCTGTCGGGCGTGCGCGGACTGATTTCGGACCCGGAGAACGGATTCTACCTGGTGGCGCAAATCGAAGGCGGGATTGCGGGCATGCTCATGGTCACCAGGGAGTGGAGCGACTGGCGCAACGGCAACTACTGGTGGGTCCAGAGCCTCTACGTGAAGCCCGCATTCCGCCGCCGCGGGGTCTTCAGGACGCTGTACTCCCAGGTCAAGCAGATGGCGCGCTCGAAGGGCGAGGTCTGCGGCCTCCGGGTATACGTGGACAAGAGGAACGCCCGGGCGAGGGAGACCTACGAGAAGCTGGGCATGAGCAGGACGGACTACGAAGTGTACGAGGACCTCTTCGCGGGGTACGCCGGACGCGGGGAAGCGGAAGATTGAGGTGCGCCTTGAATCTGGCAATCGACAGGGTCGGGCCCGCGAGGATTGACTCCCCCCTCAGGAAG
>JBFZBV010000130.1:0-7379 GCA_041308285.1 Planctomycetota bacterium
GTCAGGTAGTTTATCACATCGACGAGCACCCCGGTACCCGCCTCCCGGTCCGAGATGATTTCCACGACTATCGGCCGACCGGCCCGGACGTCGCCCGCCGTCTCGCCGTCGAACTCGCTGAAGAGCTCCGCAGCGGAACCCATCTTCCTGTCTCCGAGGTACAGGGTCCCCTCCGAGGACAGCTGTATCACCTTCCTCACCGGCAGCTCGCTCTCGATTCTGTCGCCGGTGGCCACGGCCTCGGAAACCTCCGGCAGGTTGACCTTCACCGTGGATTTCTTTATCTGGGAGACCGACAGGAAGAAGGCGAGGAGGATGAAGATGACGTCGATCATCGGAGTTGTCGTGGACACCGCCGCGAAAGCCCTGCTCATCCGCTCTCTTCTCTGCCTTCTTGTCAAGCCGGCCTCCAGCCCGCGCTACACGTCCTCGACGATTATGTCGCTCTTCGAAAGGTCCACAGGCGAGGGGGATATCTCGAGCGTGTCCTCGCGCCTGACCGCTCCCCCCGCGTAGGGCTTCGCGGTTTCAAGCCCCTCCCCTCGCGCCGGCCTGGCCGCCGCCGGCTGCAGGATTCCTTCCGCCGGAACGGGGGCGGCAGCAGGGGCCGCGGCCAGCCTCAACACGTTGACCCAGTGGACGATTGCCCGGCCGAGGGCGCCCGAGAGGGAAGAGTAAATCCCGCCCGCGATGATTGCCACGATGGACACCGCAAGGCCGCCAATCGTCGTGTACAGGGCCACCGACAGGCCGGACACGGTCTGCGAGAAATCGCTCTCGATGTAATTCAGGCTCCAGGAGACGCCTACGACCGTCCCGAAGAGCCCGAAACTCGTGCTCAGGGTCGCGATGAGGGACAGTATGAACAGGAATCGCTCGGACCTCCCGAGCACGGTGTCCATCTCGTCCTCCCAAATCCTGTCGTCCGCGGACTTCTGGGACGCGATGACCGGCGCGAGCAGGAGGCTGCCGCGCACCTTGCGGCCAAGGTCAATTGCCCCGAAACGCCCTGCGAGGAATCCCTCGAGCCCGCCCCCGCGCCCCTGCATCTGGAATGCCCTGAGGAGCCTCCTCTCCCGTATGAGTCTCACTCCGGCGGCGGTCCAGAATACGGCCCTGTCGATGATGATTGTCCATGAGAGGGTGTTGAGGACGATGAGGGGGATCATCAGCGCCTCGCCCTTGCGGATGAGCTCGCCGAAGGATGGAACCGACAGTCTGAGAAGCTCCTCGGGAATGATCATTCGCGCAACCTGCCGGCCTGGAGCCGGTCTGCAGCGGGGGGGGCTGGACCGACCGTTTCTCCGTATGAAGACATGATTTTCACCTGTTTCCGCCCCCAAGTCAAGACCGGCAATGCCGGACCCGCGCTGGGCCCGGATCCGGGCGGAATATCCGGTAGCAAAAAATGCGCCAAACCGGAAGATAGATCCCCGGGCGCGGCCGCATGCCCCGCCACCCCGCCTTTTAAATATAAACGATTATCCGAACAAAAGTACCGGCGGCAAAGGCTATTCCGCGCGGAATACGTCTGCAGCCCGGGCTCGCGAGGAAGGCTCGTCTTTGGAAAAAATGATACATGCTCAGAACGGGTCTGTCTCCAGGGCCCAGGCCGCCCACCTGGCCGCCACCTCCTTGAGCCCCGCCGAGTCCATCCCCGGGTTGCAGTCCGCCCCGAATCCGAACATGTCCCCCAGCATCCGGCTATCCCTGGCGAATGCGACGTAGTCGCCCTTCTCGGCTGCGGCCTTCATGCGGTCGATGGCAATCCACACGCCTCCGAGCCGCTCCCAGAAGACCGCGATGCTTCCCGCGGAAGTGCTGTGCAGAGCCGTGGGGATTTCCCTCGATATGTTTCCCGGGCGGTAGAGAAGCGCTAGCTCGGACACCGCGGACCTCACCGCGGCGAGGTCGCCCCTGCGCAGGCCGTCCTTCAGGCTGCGGACGAGCTCGTGCTTCGAGGCCGTCCTCTTCCACCCCTCGACCAGCATGGCCCTCTCGCCGGCAGACAGCGAAGGCACGCTCCGCGACTCCATCGGGTTCCTGCACGTCGTCTCGACGAGCCTCCTGTGCGCCCTCTCGGCCACAATCATGTTCCCCGACGACAGGGCCTTTTCCAGACCGCCCGCCAGCGCCGCGAGCCCGGTCCCGCCCGATATCACTTCGCATGCCCAGGCCGACTCGAGCGCCAGCTCGCCGTCGGCGCCCGGAGCGGACGCGGCTTTCCCGAGCCCCTCGAGCGCGTCGGTGAAACCCAGCCTGCCGAGCGATATCGCGGCCTCAATCCGCGCCGACATGTCGGAATCCCCGCCAAGGACCCGGAGCAGAGCGCCGACGCTCCGCCGGTCGCCCGCCCGGCCCAGCGCCTGAGCGGCCGCCGCCCTCACGGCGCCGCTCGCGTCCGTCCGAACCACGAAAGCCAGGTGATCGGCCGCCCCGGGACAGGGCATGCCGCGCACGGTCATCATCTCCAGCACATGGCACGCGCCCATTCGCGTCTGGAAGGAGGGGTGGAACCGCTCGGATGGGGAGCCGAAGTACAGGGCGTCCAGCACGTAGGGATAGGCCGTGGCGCCGGCGCCGGCCAGCGTCTCCTTGGCCTTCTGCGTGTAGTAATACCTCTCGCTGCCGAGCTGCTCAATCTCGCGCCGTATCCTCCACGCCAGGCGTGACTCGTCCGTGTTCCCGGGGGACCGCCGCGCCAGCCCCGCGGCGCCGCAGGAATTGAACCACCCGGCCCAGAGGTCCGCGCCCTTCTCCCTTTCCACGCGGAGCGCGCCGGGCGCCAGCCCGAATTTGAGGCCTGTACGGTCTTCGAGCGCCTTGGCCGCCGCCTTGACGTTGAAAACGTCCCAATAGAGCGCGTTCACCAGCACAGGCAAGCCTTCGGAGCTCCCGAGCCTCGAGAGCGCCGCGGCCACCGCCACGCGGGTCTGGCGCTTCCTGTCCGCGGTCTCGCACTGCCAGCGCAGGAGGTCCGGCTCAGCGGACCCGTCCCCGACTTCGCCGAGCGCCTCCGCGCAGAAAGCCTGCACTTCCCACGACTCGTCCAAAAGGCCCGCGGCAAGGCAGTGCGTCGCGAGGTTGGACCGGATTTCCCCGAGCACCTCGGCCGCGCGGCCCTTCGTCTCCGCGTCGCCGGACTCGAGCAGGGCGGCAAGGGCAGGGACCGCCTTCTCCCCGAGGGAGGCAAGATTGGCGAATACCTTCTCGTCCGGGTACGCGCCCTGCGCGCCAATCAGCGCCGCGAGCCGCTCGATTTCCGCCTTCTCCCCGGGTGTGCACGACTCCGCCGCCGCCGCGAGCCTTGCTCGGTGGACCGCGTCGAAGTCCCCCTGGGGGCCGGCGACCGGCGGGAGCGGGGGGCGTACCGGGTCCGCTTCGGGTCCTCCGCTCTCGGGCCCGAGCAGAATGCCCGCGCAGAACATGAGGCCGAGCGCCCCAAGGACCGCCATTCCGACATAAAAGTCCGTCCGTCTGTTCATCGTCAGTCGCAGTCCAGGATTTGCTCGGACAGCACCACTCTCTTGTCCACGGCGATTTCGTCCGACACGACGGTGTTGCCCGGCCTGAGGGAATACAGGAGCCGGACGCGCACGCGCGTCAGGCCGGGCGGGAGCGCAGCCCTGCGCATGACCGTCCTGCCCGGCTTAAGCTGCGTGTTCTCGCCCGTCTCGTTCCTGTACGGGTTCCGGAATCTCGCCGAGATTATCGGCGCGCCGTCCGGGACGTCGGGGTTGTCCGCGACGAGGTCGACCGCCCTGTGCCTCGCGTCGGTCGGGAAATTGTGCCCGCAGCCGGTGTTCTCCACCTCCACGCAGAGGAACCCGCCCTCAATCTTCGCCCGCACGGCCGCCGCGGTCTTGAGAAGCGCGAGATTGTGCCCGCCGGGCGACGCATGCGACCTCTTCCCGCCCTCGAGCGGCATGTGGCAGTCCACGCAGTCCCTGTAGGCCGACTTGTCGAGGAAGTACCTGGACGTCTTCCACTCGTCCATGGTCTTGTGCTGGTTGTGGCAGCCCGCGCAGAGGGCGATTGCCGCCTCCCTGTCCATTCTCCGGACCGGCATGCACCATGCTCCCTGCGCGATCTTCCGTCCTGCGCAGCCGTCGGGGGTGTAGTGGCATTCGATGCACCCCACGCCTTCGAGCTGCCTCATGCTCCTCGCGGCGGGCGACCTGCCGAGCCCCGTCAGGAAAACCGGTTCGGGCGCGTGGCAGGACCAGCAGTCCTTGTTCCGGGCGAAGTCCTGCGCCAGGCCCCTCACGTCGGGGTCGGTCCAAGCCATGCCGTGGTACGACCCCTTCCACGCGGCGTGGATTTCCGCGTGGCACTCGGCGCACTTCTCCCCCGACGACGGAAGGGGGAAGGCGGCCGGCGCGGCCGGCGCCCCCCCGTCCTTGCGTCCGAAGAAAACGAAATAGAAGCCGATGCAGCAGGCCGCCGCCAGAAGAACCACCGCCGCCGCCCGGATGCGGGTTGATCTCATCAATGGAAATCCGACTCCCTGAGCCTTCGATCGGCCGTATCCCTTGCGGGCTTCCTCCCGCTCCCGCCCTCGTCGGGCTTCTCCTCGGGCTTCGACAATCCCAGCACCGCCAGCTGATCCGCTTTGAGCACCGTAGGGAGGAACTCGTCCCTGACCCTGAGGAGCTCCTTCTCGATAATGGCCTCGATTTTCCTCTTCTCCGCCTCGTACTCCTCCTTGACCTTGGCGAGCTTCCTCATCTGGCCGTTGGACTCGAGGCGCTTCATGTCCGCTTTCCTGTTCCGAAGGCTGTCGATGTGCTGCTTGAAAAGCTCGTGCTGTTCCGCCTCGGCGCTTTCCAGGAGAGCCCTGAGCTTGTATTGGACCTCGGTCGCCTGATTGCCCGAAAGGGGTTTGCCAGCGAGCACGAGGGCGGAATTGGTTTTCATGATGATTCCGGCCGTCATGTACGGGATTATGTCGGTTTCTTCCTGCCCGGGGAGCCCCCTTGAAAAGGCCAGGAGAATCGCGGCCGCTCCCAGGGCCGCGGCCGCCGCAACCCGCTTGTCCGCCATTGTCAGTTCCTCCGATTCGCCGCTGCCCCCAGCAGGGGCGCGCCAGGCGGCTAACCGCCGGAAATCTTCACGAAGACCGGCGTCGTAGCCTTTGTCAGGAACAGCAGCGCGAGGCCGGTGGACACGATTTCCGCCTCCCCCTCGCCGAACCACATCCCGTCCGGCATCTGCCTGGACAGGATGAAGTCGGCCCCCTCGCGGTACCAGTCGTGCCTTCCGATGTTCCTCACGCCCGCGAGCACGCAGGCCCTCTCGAGGCCGTACAGGTAGTAGAAGAGCCATTTCTTCTCGTTCATGGGGTTCTTGTCCACCGAGAAGTGCGCGTTGAGCCATGCGAGGCCGTCCCATGCGGCCTTCGTCCCCTGCGTCTGCTCGCCCGGCTTGAGCTTGCCCATGGCCTTGAGCTGGTCCATCGCAATCAGCACGACCGAGATGCCGATGCACGTGACGCTGCCCGTCGGCCTGAGCCACTCGTCCCCGCCGTCCTCCACGAGCCGTCCCGTATAGTAGGCCCAGCCCCTGGCCTCGTCCACGACCGCGGAAACGGGCTTGTACGTCACGTAGCCGTGCTCGCGGTCCTCGGTCATGACTTCCCTGGGGATCTTCTTCTCGGCGCGCTTCTGCTGGTAGTCGATGAAGTTGGCGAGCACGCCACGCCAGATTTTCTCGTCCGTGGCGATTCCGCACCTGCCGGCCGCAGAGAGCCCGAGCACCGCGAACTGGGTGTTGGACCTGTCCGCGGACTGGTTCTCGAGCGGGTAGGACCACGTGCTCTTCTCGTCGCTCGTGCCCCCGTCGGAGCTCACCGTGCGGGTCGTGAGCCCCATGTTGACCTGCAGGAAAGTCGCGAGCTGCCGCATCCACTCGAAGTCGTCCTTCATGAGCCTCGCCTTGGCCACCGGCGGCATGGACTCGGTGAGGTCCTTCCTGAGGCCCACCTGGCTCTTGGTCGGCGCGCGGTACAGGGCCTCGAGCGCGAGGAGCGTCGTCCCCACGTCGTAGGTCCGCCACGACTCCTTCTGCGGAGGCAGCGGCTGGCCGCTGTCGCACCAGGTCTTCCACTGGCCGTGCAGCCAGTCGAAGCCCTTACGAATCTGGGGATCGTTGCGGTTCACGCCGGACTTGAGAAGCGCGAAAAGGCAGAGCGCGGTCACCCCCTTGGTGAAGGGGCCGTTGAGGAAGTCGTCGAAATAGCTCTTCCAGAAGCCCTCCGGCTCCTGCTTCGGCATGAGGAAGGCGACGCCCTTCTCGATTGCGGCGTTGACCCTCTGGAGAAAGGCCGGGTCCCGGTCCCCGGCCTTGAGCTTCTTCTCCTGATCGTCCTCGGCCGCAAAAGCAGGCGCTGCGGCCAGAAGCAGGGCCAGAAGGGCGAGCCCGGCGGTCTTCCAGGGCTTTCTATACATTTCAAAGGCCTCCAATCCGGTCAGTATATTATACTCCAGGCCGGCGCAGGAACCACTAAAGCAGCGGGAAAAGACGATTCGCCGGCGAAAAGGCCCTTCCCCCTGGAGAGATTGGATTCTCCACGGCTTTCAAGCGCGGCGGCGGCCCTCTCCGCCGGGAAAGGCCCGGGTTGCGTCCGGATTGCTAGTAGTACCCCAGGTATTTCTGCACTTCCCAGGGGTGGACCTGCGCCATGTACTCCCTCCAGACCTGCTGTTTCGCCTCGATGTAGTGCGACGAGATGTGGTCCCCGAGCGTTTCCATGACCACCTTGTCCTTGGCCATGGCCTTCAGCGCCTCGGAGAGGTCTATGGGCAGTTCGCCTATCTTGCACTTCCTGCGTTCCCGCATGCTCATCTTGTATATGTTCCGGTTCACGGGGGGCGGCGGCACGAGCCGGCGTTCAATCCCGTCCAGGCCGGCGGCGAGCATCACTGCGAGCGCCAGGTAGGGGTTGCACGACGGGTCGGGCATCCTGTTCTCGCACCGGGTGCCGCGCCCGCGCCTGGCGGGGATTCTGACCAGCGGAGAGCGGTTGCGCTCCGACCAGGCGATGTTCGTCGGCGCCTCGTACCCGGGGACGAGGCGCTTGTAGGAGTTTATGAGCGGGTTCGTGACTGCGCAGTATCCCCTCGCGTGTTCGAGCAGCCCGGCGATGTACTGCTTCGCCACCGTCGAGAGCCCGTACTGGTCGTCCTGGTCGAAGAATGCGTTCTCGTGGCCGCGGAAGAGGGACTGGTGCACGTGCATGCCGGACCCGTTTATGCCGAAGATTGGTTTGGGCATGAACGTGGCGTGGAGGCCGTGGTCGTTTGCGACGCGCCGGACTACGAACCTGAAGGTCGAGACGTTGTCGGCGCATCTCACCGCCTCGGTGTACCTGAACCCGACCT
>JBFZBV010000131.1:0-3423 GCA_041308285.1 Planctomycetota bacterium
CTCTTCCGATCTAAGGGGGTGAGTCTCAAGACCGTGGAGTCGGAGTTCATCCCGTTCGAGTTCTTCAGCGCCACGGACAGCGAGGCGATGAACCAGCTCGGGTACTTCGGCATCAAGGACATATACCTCAACTCTTCGACCAAGAAGTACGTCGTGGTGAGCGACTACGCCACGGGGCGCTTCTCGGCCGCGGGCGACTGGAAACAGGGCGAACTGGCCTCCAGGTTCCCGGACTGCTCGACGATTGTGCTGGAGAGGAAGAAGACGGGATTCTACCTCGAGACCCTCAACAGGACCCTGGGCACCATAGGGGGGAGCGCGGCCGGGGCGTACGTCTTCGGGCTCATGACGAAGGTCATGATGTACGAGGTCTACATGCACCAGAAGAGGGTCATCGAGCTGTTCGGCCTGGACAGGAAGAGCGTGGCGAGGTTCAAGTTCGCGCCCTTCCTTCACGACGGGCAGTGGCGTTTCAAGGTGCTCTCCGTCACCACGACGGATTCCGCGGGGCGCAGGGTCGATAAGAAGGTCGGAAATTACAGCTTTTGACCGGAGGATACGTCGATGAAGAAAGCGGCTGCAGTTCTCGCCGGGGTCCTTGCCGCGGCGTTCGCTCTCGCAGGATGCAACTCCACATCCGCCTGGGAGACGGCGAAGGAGGCCTTCCAGGAGAAGGACAAGACAGCGGTCGAGAAGAAGCTCCTGGAGGCGCTCGAGAAGGCCGACGAGGAGATTGCGGAGGACCCCAAGAACGTCATGCCCTACATGGTGAAGGGGTCCGTGTTCAGGATAAAGGGGCAGTTCGAGTCGGCAATCGAAGCCTTCAAGTCGGCCCTGGAAACCGCCGAGATCGCAAACGAGAAGCAGAAGCAGGCGCTGGAGGAGTACGTGATAACGTGCTACTACCGCTCCGGCGAAGTGAACATGCTCAAGGCCGGAATCGAGTACGTGAAGAAGCTCATCTCGACCAGGGGCGAGAACGAGTACTACTTCTACGCCCTCGGCTGCTGCAACCTGGAGCTGTACAACAAGCTCGGCGACGGTTTCTACAAGTCCGAGGCCAACCGCTGCTTCCAGAAGGTCGACCTCGAACGCGAGCCGGACATCCTGAAGGAGCTCAACCAGGAGGGCATTCCCGACCCGCTGCTCGAATGACCCTGGGGGCCCTGCCGGGCGATTCGCATGCGGAGCCCGGGATACCCCCTTTCCCCCCGCCGGGGATTCCCCTCCGGGGCCCGCCGGGGACCGTGACTTGAGGCGCGCCATACGATGAAGACGCTGGCTGCAGCCGCGGCGGCCCTCATGCTCGCAGCCGCAGGTTGCGGCGAGCTGCAGGTGACGTTCGTCGAGACCGAGCCCAGGGATGATCTCGCGAGGTCGATGCGCACCACCTTCACCCTCAAGTTCGCCTTGGAGAGGAGCGGATTCCTCGCGTCCCTCCTCGGATCCGACCGGATTGAGAACCCGCGGCTCCTCTATTCCCTCGAGTCCTCCGATTTCGAAGGCTCCCGGGCCTCCTTCACGGACACCGGGGCCGATTTCGACCTCGAGGCCCGCAAGGCCGTCTGGACGATTGCCTCTCCCCTGAGCCTCTACGGCAGGGCCGCGACGTTCGTCCTGACCGGCGACAACGTCGTCAGGCCCGCGAAGAGGTCGGTGAAATTCCCCGATCCGGGCAGGATTACGGACGTGCCGGTGTCGTGGGAGGGGAACAGCCTCGTTTTCTCCATCCGGTCCCAGGGG
The DNA here is from genome assembly GCA_041308285.1 of Planctomycetota bacterium. Classification (GTDB taxonomy): domain Bacteria; phylum Planctomycetota; class JAKEIC01; order JAKEIC01; family DYIT01; genus PPR-0505. The sequence continues at coordinate 1,744 of JBFZBV010000131.1, forward strand.
CCGGTGTTCTCCCCCAGGTTCCTTCTCAAGCTCTGGAACCTGCCCGAAAAGCAGCTCACGGTCCGGGAGAGGGCCGCCGGGGAATACGTGTGGTTCTACCCCGGCGAAATCAATCCTTCCGACACCAGGACTCCCATAAGCTTCAGAATCGCTTACGAAGACTGGTACAGGAAGCCGGTCGCGGACTCGTTCATGACGACGCCGATGTACATCGTGCCGAGCGTGACCTTCGATTCGCTCATGCACGATTCCCAGAGGCCCGGGACCGCCGTGATAGTGTTCAAGGCCTGGGGCAAGACCGGGCTCGTGCAGTTCGAGTACTCGTCGGACGGCAAGACCTTCGCCCCCGCAGCCGGCATCTCCGACCCGGTCAGGACAGGCGAGACCTTCAAGGTCTTCTGGGACCTCCGCGCGGACGGGCTGGAAGGCTACACCGGGGTGCTCAAGCTCAGGGCCCTGGCCGACGGACGGTTCCTGGGCACGGCGGACCTGCTCCCTCCCGACCCGACAATCGAGATAACCTCCGCCGTGCAGGAGGAGGACAAGGTCAAGCTGTCCCTCAAGCTCGGTTTCGTCCCGCCGGAGTCCGTGGGCGTCTTCGCGGGATCGAGGAACACGCAGAGGGAGCTGCGCGCCGACGAGCTCCTGGCCAGGACGTCGGAGTCGGTGGTGTTCAGGCATGCGGACCTCCCCAGGGACCCCGGTGGAAGGCTCTACGTCTTCCTCTCGGCGCGCAACGCATCGGGCCTGAGGTCGGCGGAAAAAGTCGTGAACATCGTATCGGTCAAGATTAGGACCGTCCGCCAGGACGGGGACAGGCTTGTGCTGGAATACGGGGCCGAGCCGCCGGACATACCGGTGGAGGTGGCCTACGAGACCGCGGGAGGCGGGGAAACGGTCAAGGCCGAGACGGTTTCCATCCGCGGGGGCGTGGCCGTCTGGGATTTCCCGAGGGATCTCGGGACGAGGCGGTACGCGGGGCCGGCCAGGGTGCGGCTGCGGGCCGGGGCAGGGGACGGGTGGGCGTCCGACGCGGCCGAGGTCTCGCTGATTTGCGCGGCTCTGGGCGCGCCGGCGAGGACGGGCCAGGGCGCGTACGTCATCCCCTGTTCCGTGTCCGGCTCGCCCGACTGGATGGAATTCACGTGGTCGCAGGAGGGGGGGCCGCGCGAGGCGGCGAGGGGGGCCAGGCTGCTGCCGGCGAGGGACGAAATCCAGTGGGACATCTGGTCCGACCTCAGGCAGTCCACGTACGACGGGAAGCCGGTCACGCTGAGGATGACGCTCAAGGGCAGGTACGGGAGCGCCTGGTTCGACGCGGCGCCCGTCACGCCCATGTACGTGCGCATAGCCGGATCATCGCAGAGCGGACAGGAGGTCACGGTGAACTTCGAGAAGTCCGCGGATGTGGTGAAGATGGCGTATTTCTTCAGCCTCGCGAGCAGGGGGGAATTCCTGCCGCTCGCGCCGGCCCGGGAGAACGGGAATTCCTTCGCGTTCGAAGTGTCGTCCCTGGGGAAGAACTACTCGACCTTCGTGCGCATCCGCATCGCGGGGGCCGACGCTGGGGGATTCACGGCGCTGGACGAGGCCTCCGTGCGGCTCGTGGCCGGCTTCGAGCCGTCGTCCGCCGCCTGGCAGGGCAAGTACCTGTGGGTCTCGTATTCCGTGGGGTGGAAG
>JBFZBV010000132.1:0-5528 GCA_041308285.1 Planctomycetota bacterium
CCAGGGCGTCCAGGGCTCCGCGCTTGATTTCCTCGTCGGGCTCGTGAATGAGATCGATGACCTCCGGATTGAACTGCTTCGCGCATTTCAGGCCGATGGCCTTGAGCAGCGGGAGCAGTGAAGCCTTGGATTTCTGCGGCGCCGTCAGCACGCCCTGGAGGAATTCCTTGACCTTCACGGCCATCGAATCGCCGCCGTTCCGGGCCGCGAGGGCTTCGATGAGCTTGTGCGCGGCAATGAGGCTCTTGTCCCTGTCAGGATCCGAAATCTGCTTCTTGAAGGCTTCCAGGGCTGCGTCGTCGAACTGGTCCTGGCACGGGGCGGTGGAGGGGAAAACGGCTATAAGAAAGAGGAGGAGTGCAAGAGCTTTTGCAGGCGCGGCCGGCGTCCCGGAGGCTGCTGCGGCAGCACGGCGGAAAGCGTCCGTGGACGCGCCGCGCTCTATGAATGGCTCTTTCATCTATGAAAAAGTCAAAATGACGATTCAGTGCGCTCCTTGAGCGCCGGGCCTGCTGCACCGCCGAGGGCATCCGTGGAGCGCCGTTTCGATCGGACCGGCAGGCGCCTACAGGGGAATTCTATCAGAATCCGGAGACATGGTCAACACAAGCGGAAGTCAATCGGGATTTTCGGCCAGCTCCATGTCGAACTTCATGCGGCATTCGGCGTTGCAGAATCCGAAGGATCTGCCGGCCATCTCCTCCTCGGATAGCTCGAAGCGTTCGCCGCAGTTTATGCAGATGCCCTTGAAGGTGATGCCCTTCTTCTTCGCCTGCCTGGCCGCTCCCTCCTGGGCTGGGATCTGGGCATGCGCCTCGCGGGAAGGTTCGGGCGGGGCGGCAGCGATCTCCGCAACGGTTTGCTGTTTATCGAGTTCCGCAGCGGAAGGCGTTCCGGAGGCAGCCTTCTCCGCGCACCCGGTCTTCGCTGTTTCGAGGTTCTCCTGCATCTGTGCTTCCTGAAAAAACATCCTCCTGTCTGCGTATCGGCAAGCTAATCGCCCCGCTTTAGCCGCTCCATGGAAATTCCCGCTAATCGGGGGTTGACTCAGCCTCTTCAACGCGTTGAGTGGGGGGGGGGGGGGGAAGCATGTGGAAGCCCGGTCTTTCCAAGCCTGTCGGCATTCGGAAGGGGCAGGCAGGGATTAGGTGGAGCGCTTGCGGCCGGAAGCCATGGGCGGCGGCCGGGCGGTATTGGGCACGGCGCCGGGGTTCAGGAGCGTAAACCCCGGCCGCGGCATGCTCGCGACTGCGTCAATAGGCCCTTGCGAAGACGACCCTGCCGGCTGAGGGTTTCCCGCACTTTATGCAGGATCCGGATTCGGACTCGGGCCTTTCGAGGGGGATGCAACGGATTGTGCCCTTGGTCTCCTCGGTGAGGGCGCTTTCGCACTCCTTCGAGCCGCACCAGTGAATCATGAAGAAGCCCGACTCGGGGGAGTCGAGGCCGGACTTGAGATCGCCGATGCTGTCGGCCGGGTGCGTGTTCGCAATCCGTGTATCCAGGGCTTTCTTGAACATCGAAGACTGAATCGCCTCGAGCATCGAGGCGATTTCGCCGCGCGCGGACGATGAGTTGATGACGGACTTGGTCCCGTCGTCCCGCCTTGCGGATCGCAGTGTGCCGCCTGCAACCTCCCTGGGGCCGATTTCAATCCTGAGCGGCACTCCCTTGCGCTCCCATTCGAAGAACTTGTGGCCGGGCTTGTATTCGTCGCGGTCGTCGACCTCCACGTCGAAGCGGCCCTTGAGGTCCGCTGCGAGCGCGTGCGCCGCTCCGACCGTCCCCGACCGCTCGGAGTCGTTCTTGAATATGGGCACGATTGCGACCTGGACGGGCGCAATCTTCGGGGGAAGGACGAGGCCGGTGTCGTCGCTGTGAGCCATTATCACCGCGCCTATGAGCCTCGTGGAAACCCCCCAGCTCGTCTGCCAGACGAACTGCGTGGCGCCTGCGCGGTCCTGGAACTTGACGTCGAAGGCTTTCGCGAAGTTCTGCCCCAGGTTGTGCGAAGTGCCCGCCTGCAGGGCCTTGCGGTCCTGCATCATGGCTTCGACGCAGTATGTGTGCTGCGCTCCGGCGAACTTCTCGGATTCGGATTTCCTCCCCTTTATCACCGGTATCGCGAGGTGTTCCTCGGCCAGCTTCGCGTACATGTCGAGAATGGTGAGCGCCTCCCGTTCGGCCTCCTCGGCCGTGGCGTGCGCCGTGTGCCCCTCCTGCCAGAGGAACTCGGTCGTGCGGAGGAACAGGCGGGTGCGCATCTCCCATCTGACCACGTTCGCCCACTGGTTGATGAGCAGGGGCAGGTCGCGCCAGGAGCTAATCCACTTGGCGTACATGTAGTACATGATTGTCTCGCTGGTCGGCCTCACGTACAGCGGCTCCTCGAGCTTCTTTCCCCCTGCGTGCGTCACCGTTGCCACGTAGGGCACGAAGCCCTCGACGTGCTCGGATTCCTTCTTGAAAAAGCTCTCCGGGATGAACAGCGGGAAGTAGGCGTTTTTATGCCCGGTCGCCTTGATCATGGAGTCGAGGGCCGAACGGATTTTCTCCCAGATCGCATACCCGTGAGGCCTTATGACCATGCAGCCCTTCACCGGGGAGTAGTCTGCGAGCTCGGCGGCCATTATCACGTCGTTGTACCAGGTCGAGTAGTCCTCCGCCCTCGTCGTAATTCCTTTTGCGCCTGCCATTCTCCTCCTCCAGCCGCGCCTCGCGCGGAAGGGACCGCCCCGGGGGGCGGGTCACCTCACGAAAAAGTTTATGAGCTTCCCTTTCACCACCACGGTCTTCTCGATATTCCCGGACTTGAGGTGCCTGCTCACGTTCGGGTCCGCCAGGGCCGTCTCCCTCAGGCGGTCGTCGTCCATGCCTGCCGGGACCTTGATGCGCGCCCGGACCTTGCCGTTGACCTGCACGACGAGGACGATTTCCTCGACCGCCGCCGCCTCGGCCGAAGCCTCGGGCCAGGGCGACGTGAAGATGCTCCCGCTCCCGCCCAGCACCGACTCGTTGATTTCCTCGCAGATGTGAGGGGCGAACGGGGCGAGTATCGTCGTCAGCATCCTCACCGCTTCGGCGTACACGCCCCTCTCCGAGGGGTTGGCGCCGGCGGGCGATAGCCCCCTTATCTCGTTCAGGAGTTCCATGGACGCGGCTATGGCCGTGTTGAAGTGGAACGACCTGTCGATGTCGGCGGAAACCTTGGCGACGGTCTGGTGCGTCTTGCGCCTGAGGTCCGCGAATTCCTTCCGGAGGTCGCCGGGCAGGATTTCGTGCTTCTCCGCGAGAAGCGCGCGGTTCGACACCGCCGTGTCCCAGAGCCGGCCGAGGAAGGCGTGCGGGCCGATGACCGCCCGGTCCTGCCACTCGGCGTCCTTCTCAGGCGGGCCGATGAAAAGCGTGTATACCCTGAGCGTGTCCGAACCGAACTTGTCGAAGAGAACCTGGGGATCGACGACGTTCTTCTGGGACTTGCTCATCTTATCGATTTTCCCCTCGGTCGGCGTCCCGCAGTCCGGGCAGGCCCCGCCTTCCCCCACGCTCTCCGGACTCTTGTAGCCGAGGCACTTCCGGCAGAACTTGGACTCCTTCGTAATCATCCCCTGCGTGAACAGGTTTCTGAAAGGTTCCTTGAATCCCACGAGCCCCATGTCGTACAGGGCCTTGGTGAAGAACCTCGCGTAGAGCAGGTGCATGATGGCGTGCTCGACGCCGCCGATGTACTGGTCCACAGGAAGCCAGCGGTCCACGTCCGCCTTGTCGAAGGGCCCCGCTGCGTCCCGCGGGTTCACGAACCTGAGGAAGTACCACGAGGAGCACACGAAGGTGTCCATCGTGTCGGTCTCCCTCTTCGCGGGCTTCCCGCACCGGGGGCACCGAGTCCTCGTGAATTCCTCGCTGTACGCCAGGGGATTCTTCCCCTTCCCCGTGAACTTCACGTCCAGGGGCAGGAGCACGGGCAAATCCTCCGCGCGGACGGGCACGATTCCGCAGGAGCCGCAGTAGACCATCGGTATGGGCGCGCCCCAGTACCGCTGCCTGGAGATGAGCCAGTCCTTGAGCCTGTAGTTCACGGTCGGGCCGCCTATCCCCTTGACGCGGAGCCATTCCGCCACCGCCTTGATGCCCTCGGCGTTGGGCATGCCGTCGAACGGGCCGGAATCCGTCATGATCCCCTCGCCGACGAACGCCTCGCGCATGCCCGAAGAATCCAGGAACCCGTCGCGGGGGCGGATGACGACCTTGACAGGCAGGCCGTATTTCCCGGCGAACATGAAGTCGCGCTCGTCGTGTGCCGGAACCGCCATCACGGCGCCGGTGCCGTACTCCATCAGCGCGTAGTTGGTGACCCAGAGGGGTACGCGGTCGCCGTTCACCGGGTTCACGAGCAAGCAGCCCGTGTCAATCCCCTCCTTCTCGGAATCCTCGCTGGCCCTCTCGATTGCCGACTGCCTCCGGGTTCTCGCGCAGAAGTCCAGGACCTCGGCCTCGCGGTCCGATCCTTGGACGAGCGTCCTGATGAGCGGGTGCTCCGGCGCGATGGCCATGAAGGTGACGCCGAATATGGTGTCGGGCCGTGTCGTGAACACCGACAGCGTCTCTCCGGTCTTCTCGACCTTGAAGTCGATGCGCGCGCCCTCGGAACGGCCAATCCAGTTCCTCTGCATGGTCTTGACCCGCTCCGGCCACGACTCGAGGAGGTCCATGTCGTCCAGGAGCCTCTGCGCGTATTTCGTAATCCTGAAGAACCACTGCTCGAGGTCCTTCTGCTCCACCTCGGACTTGCATCTCTCGCACCTGCCCTCGACCACCTGCTCGTTGGCGAGCACCGTGGAGCAGCCTGGGCAGAAGTTCACGGGCGCCTTGCGCCGATCCACGAGGCCGTTCTCGTGGAGCTTGAGGAAGAACCACTGGGTCCAGCGGTAGTACTCCGGCGTGTGGGACGCGATTTCCCTGTCCCAGTCGAAGCCCGTGCCGAAGAGAGCGAACTGCTCCTTCATTCGCGCGATGTTCTTGTCGGTCCAGGCTTTCGGGTGGATTCCCCGCTCGATGGCGGCGTTCTCCGCAGGGAGGCCGAACGCGTCGAATCCCATGGGCGCCAGCACGTTGAACCCCTTCATCTTGAGGTATCTCATGAGTGCGTCGGCGAGTATGTAGTTCCTGCCGTGCCCCACGTGCAGGGTCCCTGAAGGGTAGGGGAACATGGTCAGGCAGTAGAACTTCGGCTTTTCGGACACGGAGGGGCAGCGGAAGAGGCCGGTCTCCTCCCATCTCGCCCTCCACTTGCGCTCCACTGCGGCGAAGTCGTATCTGGGTTCATCCATGGGATGGAATCTCCACACGGCACGGGCGGTCGGAAAACGGAAAGGAGCGCCGGACGCGGCCGCCAGGCCGCTCCACCCGGTCCGGAAAGTGCGAATTATAGAGGAGCGCCCCGTCTTTTCAAATCAAAAGGGGCAGTGCCCGGGCGTGGACGAGCGCCCAGAAGACCAGCATCGCCAGGTTCCACAGCGAGTGCAGGA
>JBFZBV010000133.1:0-5285 GCA_041308285.1 Planctomycetota bacterium
CTCTTCCGATCTAAGCCCTGATAGTGCCTCATGAGCAGGTGTGACTCTATTTTCTGGACCACGTCGAGAGCCACGCCCACGACGATCAGCAGCGACGTGCCGCCCAGGAAGAACACGAAGCTCACCTTCGCGACCTGGAAAAGGACCATCGGGAAGACCGCTATGAACGCGAGGAACGCCGCGCCCGCCAGCGTCACCCTGATGATGATTTTCTCGAGGTACGCGGCCGTTTTCTTGCCCGGCCTGATGCCCGGAATCGACGACCCGTACTCCTTCATGTTCTTCGCCATCTCCAAGGGGTTGAAGATGAGCGAGTTCCAGAAGAAGCAGAAGAAGAACGTGAGCGCGATGTACAGCACCACGTAAATCAGCCCGCCGCTCTGGAAGAGCCTGTTGAAATCGCTGTCCGATCCCAGGACCTTGCTGATTAATCCGGGGAAGATCATCAGGGAGGACGCGAATATTATCGGGATGACGCCCGCCATGTTGACCCGTAGCGGCATGAAGTGGTGCTGGCCGCCGTAGACGCGCCTGCCGCGCATGTGCTTGGCCTGCTGCACCGGTATCTTCCTCTGGCCCTGCTGTATGAACACCACGCCGGCCACCGTGAACACGAATCCCAAGATGAGCAGGATAATCGCCATGTAGTGAATCTGGTTGCGGCCGACGAGCTCGAAAAGCTCCGTGAGGTTGTGCGGCAGCCGCGCGATAATCCCGGCCATGATGATGAGGGAGATGCCGTTGCCTATTCCGTGGTCGTCAATCTGCTTGCCGAGCCAAATCAGGAACATCGCGCCCGTGGTCAGCGCAAGCACCGCCAGAGCCATCCAGCCCACGGTGCGGTTCGGGACGAGTCCGAGGCTCGGGTGCGACAGCTGGTGCACCAGGAGCGTACCCTGGACTATGCAGATGAGAATCGTGGCGTATTTCGTGTACTGCTCTATCCTCTGCCTGCCGGACGCGCCTTCCTTGGATATGGCCTCGAGCTTGGGAACGACCTTGGTCAGCAGCTGGAAGATAATCGCCGCGCTGATGTACGGCATTATCCCCATCGAGAAGACCGTGAACTGCAGCCAGCCGCCTCCGGAGACCAGGTCGGCGAGCTTGAACAGGGATCCCAGCGGCGTTGTGGCAAGCTTCTGAATCAGCTGGTCTATCTGGCTCGTGTCCACGCCCGGGATGGGGATGAAGAACCCGAGCCTGTAAACAATCAGCATCAGGAACGTGAACCCGATTTTCTTCCTGAGCTCGGGAATCTTCATCACGTTCTGGAGGCCGTCTAGGAAGTTCTGGAGCATCCATCAACCTCTGATTACGGTGGCGGTCCCCTTGGCGCCTTTTATCTTCTCCTCCGCGGACTTGGAGAAGCCGTGCGCCTTGACTTCAAGCCTGACTTTGAGATCCCCCGAACCCAGGATTCTAACGGCGTCGAAACGCCCCTTGAGGAGCCCCTTGGCGGCGAGCGCCTTGGGGTCCACGGTTGCGCCTTCCTCGAAGCCGTTGAGGTCCCCCACGTTCACGACCCCCACGCTGTCCGCGAATCGGACGTTGGAGAATCCGCGCTTGGGCAGGCGCCGGACAAGGGGCATCTGCCCTCCCTCGAAAGTAGCGCGTACCGAATAGCCCGTCCTCGCCCGCGCGCCCTTCTCCCCCCTGGTGCAGGTCTTGCCCATGCCGGATCCGGTTCCCCTGCCAACCCTCTTCTTCCGCTGCGTGTGGAGGGGCTTGCCTTTCAGCTTCTTGAAATCCATGCGGCGCACCGTGAAAAACAGCCGGGGCGTCTATACCTTGACGCCCCTTAAAACCTCGACCTCCTCCTGCGTCTTGAGCCGGAGAAGCGCGTCCATAGTGGCCTTCACCAGATTGACGGGGTTCGTGCTCCCGTATGCCTTGGTGAGGATGTCCTTAATACCCGCGAGCAGTAGCACCGACCTGACCGCGGTGCCGGCTATGATTCCCGTTCCGGGCCTGGCCGGAATCAGCTTGACCTCCGACGACCTGTACCGCCCGATTATCGCATGCGGGATGGTCTCCCCCTTCAGGGAAATCCTGTAGATGTCCTTCTTCGCGTTTATCTCCGCCTTTTCGACCGCCGGGGGCACCTCGTTCGCCTTGCCGAAGCCGACGCCTACAATCCCGGCCTTGTTGCCGACGGCGACAAGGGCCGAGAAGCTGAATCTCCTGCCGCCCTTCACGACCGTCGCGCAGCGGTTGATGGAGATTAGCATGTTCTCCAGATCAAGCTCGGTCGATATGACCGGCGTCTTGAAAACGTTCTTCCATTTCACGTGGGTCGCCTTGAAAATCCGTTAAAACTTGAGCCCGGCCTTGCGGGCGGCATCTGCCATGGCCTTGACTCTGCCGTGATACTTGAATCCGCCCCTGTCGAAGACGACGGTTTTTATCCCGGCCTTGACGGCCCTTTCCGCTATGTCCTCGCCGACAACCTTCGCGGATTCGGTCTTGTTCACCTTCTTCACGGCGAGCTTGTCGGACACGGACTTCACGAGCGTGGAGGAGGACGCGAGCGTGAGGCCCCTCTCGTCGTCGATAATCTGGCAGTAGAAGTGCTTGAGGCTCTTGAAGACCGCGAGCCGGGGCTTCTCCGCCGTGCCAGAAAGGTGCGTGCGGATGCGTCTGTGCCTCCTGTCCCGCCTGATTTGCTTGATTTTCGTGGCTTTCATTTCTTCCCGTCCGTCCTGATGCTATGTTCCGGCCGCGCCGGCCTGTGCCTTGCCCGCCTTGCGCTTTACGACCTCGTCGATGTACTTGATGCCCTTCCCCTTGTAGGGGTCCGGCGGCCTCGTTTTCCTCACCATGGCCGCGAACTGGCCGACCACCTGCTTGTCGGCGCCGCGGATGACGATGTTCTTGGTCTTGACTGGAAGCTCGACGGCCACCCCCTTGGGGATTTCGAAGATGATGTCGTTGCAGTAGCCCACCTGGAGCATGAGCTTTCCGCCCTCGATTTTCGCCTGGTAGCCCACGCCTTCAATCTGAAGGGTCTTTTCGAATCCTTCAGACACGCCGCGGACCATGTTGTTGACGAGCGCCCTCGCAAGGCCGTGCATTGCCATCGCCCTGCGGTTGTCCTCGGTCCTCTCGATGACGACGGCCGAGGGGTCGAGTTTCATCGAGACCAGCGGAGGGAGCGCCATGGAGAGTTCCCCCTTCGGGCCCTTCACGTTCACGACTCCCGCGGATTCCTTGACTTCCACGCCCTTGGGCAGGGGCACCGGCTTCTTTCCAATTCTTGACACGGGAAACCTCCGGCCGGCGTTTCAGCAGACCGTCATCACGAGCTCGCCGCCGACCTTCTCGGTCCGGCACTGGCGATCGCTCATGATGCCCTTCGGGGTGGAGAGGATGGCGACGCCGAGACCGTCTAAAACGGGCTTGATTTCGTCGACTCGCCTGTAGACCCTCCTCCCGGGCTTGCTCTCACGCTTGATGCTGTTGATGATGAACTCCCTGCTGGGGCCATACTTGAGCATGACCCGCAGGGTCTTGAGTTTCCCTTCCCCGAAAACGAGGACATCCCTGATATAGCCTTCGTCCTTGATTACCTTGAGAATCGACTCCTTCACCCTGGAATAGGGGACGTCGACCTTTTCCCTGCGGATGGAATTCGCGTTCCGAATTCTCGTCAGCATGTCGGCAATCGGGTCGGTCATGGACATACGGTCCGTCCTTTCCTACCAAGAGGCCTTGCGCACGCCCGGGATGAGCCCCTTGGACGCCATTGTCCTGAAGCAGATTCTGCAGAGGTGGAACTTGCGGTAGTAGCCTCTCCGCCTTCCGCAGACCTGGCAGCGGTTCACCCGCCGCGTGCTGAACTTCGGCGGCCTTGCGGCCTTGACTTTCCAGGCTGTTGTGGCCAGAAGACACCTCCGGTTCGCTAATCGCCCTTGAACGGCATTCCGAACAACTTGAGAAGCTCCAGCGAGCGCTCGTCGTCGCTGTTTTTAACCACGATTGTAATGTCCATGCCCTGGACGAACTCGACCTTGTCGATTGAAATCTCCGGGAACACAATCTGTTCCGTAATCCCCAGGGAATAGTTGCCCCTGCCGTCGAATGAGCGCGGATTGAGCCCCCTGAAGTCCCTGATGCGCGGGATGACGATGCTGACGAGCCTGTCGAAGAACTCGTACATCTTCTGCCTGCGCAGGGTCACCTTGCAGCCGATGGCCATGCCCTTGCGCAGGTGGAACGTGGACACCGATTTCTTCGCGTTGCAGATGATTGGCCTCTGGCCGGTGATGGTCGCGAGGTCCTCTATGACCCCATCGAGAATCTTGCGGTTCTCCGTGGCCTTTCCGACGCCCATGCTCACTACTATCTTCTCGAACCTCGGCACGGCCATCACGTTGGAGTACTGGAACTTCCGCATCATCTGCGGGACAATCTCGGCCTTGTAGAAATCCTCGAGTCTAGCCATGGCGACCTTGAAAACTCTGGCGGCGCGCTATACCTGGCCGCCGCACTTCCTGCATACTCTCGTCCGCTGGGGCGTGCCGCCCGTCTTCCTCACCTTCACGCCCTTGTTGCACGTGGTGCAGAAGATCATCACGTTGGACGCGCTCACGGGCGCTTCCTTCTGCACGCGGCCCCCGGCGGGGGTCTTCTGCGTCCTCCTCACGTGCTTGAATATGTAGTTGACGCCTTCGACGACAATCCTCTCCCTGCCGTGCAGGACCTTGAGGACCTTGCCCTTCTTGCCCCTGTCGTCGCCGGTCATGACCACGACCATGTCGTTCTTCTTGATGTTCATAGGTTGACCTACACGACTTCGGCCGCGAGCGAGACAATCTTCATGAAGCCCTTCCTGCGAAGTTCCCTGGCCACGGCGCCGAATATGCGCGTCCCCTTGGGATTCTCCGTGTCGGCCAGAATCACCATCGCGTTCCTGTCGAACTTCACGTACGATCCGTCCTCGCGCCGGACGTTGTACCTCGTCCTCACCACGACGCCCCGCACGACCGAGCCCTTCTTCACCTCCGCCCCGGGTATGGCCTTCTTGACGGAGGCGACGATGATGTCGCCGAGCCCTGCGTACCTGCGCCTAGTGCCGCCAAGGACCTTGATGCACATCACGGTCTTGGCCCCGGTGTTGTCCGCCACGTCCAATCTGGTCTGCTGCTGAATCATGTCTGCACCACACTTGGCCTGCTATTTGGATGCCTTCTGGACGACACGAACCAGGCGCCACCTCTTGGTCCTGCTCAGCGGCCTGGATTCCACGATTTCGACGATGTCGCCTTCGGAGGCGTCGCCCTTCTCGT
>JBFZBV010000134.1:0-4477 GCA_041308285.1 Planctomycetota bacterium
GTACTCGTGCTTTCATGCCGCGTATTCGTTCCCGTCCACGTTTTCGTACACGTACACGACTTGCATGGAACGAGAAGGCGCCGGAGAAGCTCGGATGAGAGAGGGAAAGTGGAAGAGGAAGAGTAGGCGGGAAGAGCATGAGGAAGGGTAAGGGGAAGTACGGTCACTCCATCTTGTAAGTCATCTATGAGCCCCCAAAACCCCGCTCCCGACGACAGCCACGGACGATTCCGCGCGCGACTTTTCATCGTCCTTGGGCGCCGCGACGGTTGACAGGTTGCGGGACGCGTATAGAATCTCCGCGGCGGAGGAGGAGTCCGCGCGGCCGGAACGATTCGTTTTCGAGGCATGGCGACAGATGAAAGTCTACATCAGCGCGGACATCGAGGGGGTGACCGGGACCACCGCCTGGGACGAGACGTATCCGAGCAAGCCGGAGTACGCGGAGTTCCGCGACCAGATGACGGCCGAGGTCGCCGCGGCATGCAAGGGCGCAATCGCGGCCGGAGCCACGGAAATCTGGGTCCAGGACGCGCACGACGGCGGGAGGAACGTCACCGCGCGGAAACTCCCCGAGGAGGCCAAGCTCGTCCGCGGCTGGAGCGGCAACCCCCTGTCCATGGTCCAGGAAATCGACGCGTCCTTCAACGCGGTCCTCTTCGTGGGCTACCACTCCTGCGCCGGATCGGGCGAGAACCCCCTGTCGCACACCTGGAACACCGACATAGCCAGGATGACCGTCAACGGCCTCGCCGCGTCGGAGTTCATGCTGCACGCCTACGCCGCAGCCTCGCTCGGCGTGCCTCCGGTGTTCATCTCCGGCGACGAGGGCATATGCAGGGACGCGAGCCGAATCGCGCCGGGAATCGAGGTGGTCGCGGTGAAAAGGGGCGCAGGCGCCTCAACGGTCAACCTCCACCCGGAGGTGGCGGTCAGGAAAATCCGCGACGGGGTGGAGAAAGCCCTCCGCGCCGGCCACGCCTCCCGCCGCCTCAAGCTCCCGCCGAACTTCGTGCTCGAGGCGTCCTTCAAGACCCAGGCCAAGGCCAAACGGGCCTCATACTACCCCGGCGCGGTGCTCGTCGACGAGTCGACCGTCCGATTCGAGGCCGGAGATTACATCGACGTGATGAAGATGATTGTCTTCACCATGTAGCCCCGGCGGAGAGCCGCGGCGCGTATTGGGCGCAGGCCAGAGCCCGCATCCGACCGTTGCCGCCTCCGGCAGGCAATTGCGCAATATGGACCCCCGATAAATGTACCTGGAACCTTTATCTGCCGCCGGCACTCGAAAAAAAACCGCGCCTGCAGCATAATCAGCGTCTGCATGGATGGATTCTCAGTCACTTAGCGAAAAAATTCTTGTAGAAATTTCAAAGATTTCCCGATTTCACGCGCGCAGCGCGTGATATAACCCGGACGAGCCCAACCTCTTTGGTTCCGGCTCGTCCGGGTTATGAGGACCGGGCATGACAGACGTCGGCAGGGAAGCGAGCGAATGGAGAATCGGCCTCGCCAGGGAGGCGGCGGCGGTCTATTCGCCGGCCAGGGGCGTGGCGATGATTGTGCTGGGCGGATCCCCGTCCAGGGGCCTGTCCGACAGGTGGTCGGACCTGGACATCGTGGTTTACTGGGACGAGTTCGACCGCGCCTTCGTGGAGTCCGCCCCCCTGCGGAGGCCCGGGCTCGAGAGGTCGTTCTTCGCCGTGACGTCCGAGGACGGCACGTGCATCGAGTCCTACAGGCTCGAGGGCCTGAAGATTGACTTCGGCCACGCCCCGATGTCCGCGTGGGCCAGATGGGTCGCGGACCTCACGGAACGCCACGACCCGGCGCCGTGGCTCCAGAAGACCGTGGCCGGGTTCCTGGACTCGGTGCCCCTGCACAACCCGGCGCTCGTCTCCGAATGGAAGGCGCGCGTCGCGACGTACCCCGAGCCCCTCGCGCTCAAGATTGTGAAATCCAGCCTGGGCTTCTTCCAGCGCGGCGTGCTGGACCACCAGGGCCGCGACCGGGGGGACGTGCTCTTCTTCTACGACGGGATTTGCGCCACGATGAAGAAACTCCTCACCATCCTGGCCGCGGTCAACAGGGTCTATTTCTCGGCCGAGGAGCCGAGGTGGATTGAGCACGAGCTCGGGAGGATGGCACACAAGCCGCCGAGGCTCTGGGAGCGCATGAGGGAGGCCCTGGAGGGGGACCCCGCGAAGGCGGCCCGCATAGTCGAGGACCTTGTGCCGGAGGTGCTCGACCTGGTATCGGCGCACGTGCAGGGCGCCGACGTGTCCAGGCTCAGGAGAATCTACGAGAAACCCCTGACCCCGTGCGATTCGAGGCCCGCGCTCCCGCCGGACCCGAAGACCGGGCCCGCATGCGGCGCATCACTGGATTCCGCGGCGGAACCCGGCTAGAATCCCCACGCCATGGCGATAATCCTCCAGCTCATAGACGTGCTCAAGCGCTACGGCGGGCTGAGAATCCTCGACGAGGCCTCGTTCGCCATCAACGGCGGCCAGAAGGTCGGGCTCATCGGCCGGAACGGGTGCGGCAAGACCACGCTCTGCCGCATCATCGAAGGCGAGGAGGATCTGGAAACCGGGCGGGTCGTCAAGGCAAGGGACCTGAGGACGGGCTATCTCCGCCAGGACGACCCTTTCCTGCCGGGCGAGACGGTGCTCGAATTCCTCAGGCGCTGCGGCGGCGGCCCGGACTGGCGCTGCGGGGAAGTCGCGTGGCGCTTCGAGATAAAGGGCAGGCGGCTCGAGAGCCGGGTCGGCGCGCTCTCCAGCGGATGGCGCACGCGCGTCAAGCTGGCCGCCCTTCTCCTGCTCGACCCTGATCTCCTGGTGCTGGACGAGCCCACCAACTTCCTCGACCTCAGGACTCAAATCCTGCTCGAGGAGTTCCTCAAGGGGTTCCCCGGCGCGTGCCTTGTCGTCTCGCACGACAGGACGTTCCTGAGGCACGTCTGCACGCACACGCTGGAGCTCTCGCGGGGCAGGCTCACGATGTATCCGGGCACGGTCGAGGAGTGGCTCGCGCACAAGGCGAAGCAGCGCGAGGTGGACGAGAAGACGAACGCCGCCATCGTGGCGCGGCGCAAGCAGCTCCAGGATTTCATCGACCGCAACCGGGTCAGGGCGGCCACGGCGTCGAGGGCGCAGGCCAAAATCAAGATGCTCGAGAAGCTGAACGTCAAGGAAATAGCCCGGGACGAGGACGAGGCGCGCATAACGCTGCCCCGCGTCGAGAGGCGCAAGGGCTGGGCGCTCGAATGCGAGGGTCTCGAAATCGGCTATCCCTCCATGTCCGTCGCGGCCGGCATAAGCCTCACGGTGGACCACGGAGCGCGCGTGGCGGTGGTGGGCGACAACGGCCAGGGCAAGACCACCTTTCTCAGGACGATAGCCGGGTCGCTCGATTCGAAGTCCGGGTCGGTCCGCTGGAGCAAGACGTGCAGCACCGGCTTCTACGCGCAGAACGTGTACGAAAGCCTGGACGAACGCGGGACCGTGCTCGACTACCTCGCCACGAGGGCCGCGCCCGGCACGCCGCCGCTCGCGTTGCGGAGACTGGCGGGCGGATTCCTGTTCACCGGCGGCGACGTGGACAAGCCGGTCTCCGTCCTGAGCGGCGGCGAGCGGGCCAGGCTCTGCCTCGCAGGGCTGCTGCTGGGGGGCTTCAACGTCCTGATTCTCGACGAGCCGGGCAACCACCTCGACGTGGAGACCGTGGAAGCCCTGGCGGACGCCATGCAGGATTACGGCGGCACCATCGTCTTCACGAGCCACGACCGCCATTTCCTCGAGAGGGTCGCCACGTCCGTGGTGGAAGTCCGCGACGGGCGCGTGGCTTTCTTCCCGGGCACCTACCCGGAATACGTGGACCACGTGATGGCGGAGATATCGGAGGGCGCGGGCGCCCCCTCGGGCAGGCCCCGGACCCGGGACCAGGACGGATCGAAGACCGGCAGGAAGGACCGCGCGAGGGCGCTGCACGCCCTTCAGAAGGAGATTTCCTCGGTGGAAAGGCAGATTTCCAAGCTCGCCGCGCGGAAGGCCGAACTGGACGCCGAATTCCCCACCGCCTCCGACCAGGCCGAGGCGGGCCGCATACACGCTGAAATCGCCGGTATAGCGGAGAGGACGGCCGCGCTCGAGAAGAAGTGGGTCTCCCTGCAGGAGGATCTCGAGAAGGCCGTCTAGCCGGGGCTCGGCCGGCCGCCTCGGCGCGCAGCGGATTGCAGGGCCGTCATTTCTCCCAGATGAGCCAGCGCCCCTCCTCCTCGACCAGGGCGGCCTCCTCCCTCGTGCCGTCCTTGAGCACGAGCGTCGCCTTCCTCCCCTTGAGGTCCGCCTCGAGGTTCAGCAGTTCCATGAGGTTCTCCTCGGGCCCGACGCCGACCGATTCGAGCACCGCGTCCTTGGGGTACACGAACCTGCCCTTGGCGGCAAGGGCCGTGCGGAACCCGACGTAG
>JBFZBV010000135.1:0-6781 GCA_041308285.1 Planctomycetota bacterium
GGCCCGGCGGCCGCCCCGGCGGCCGAAGAGGCCGCGGCTGCGGCTGCCAAGTCCGCCGAGGCACTGGCCGCGCTCAAGGGCAAGTGCGAGGAGGCGGCTGACCTGGCCGCCATGGTCGGGAAACTGGCGGAATCCCAGAAGAAGATTGCAGCGGACGCCAAGGCGGCCAAGCCGTCGCAGAAGCTCGCGGACGCGGGCAAGGCGTGGGCCGCGGCGCTCGAGAAGCTCAAGACGGCCTCGGGTGCTGCGAAGGGCATTGCGGGCGCGGTGGCGGCCTTCGTGCCGGAGCCCGCGAAGTCCGCGGCAATGGCGGACAGGGACCTGGGGACGGCTGTGGCCGCGCTGGACGCTGCGGGCAAGGCGATGGCCGAGAACGACCTGGTGGCGGCGAGGGAATCTGCCGCAAAGGCGCTCGAGCTCGTCGCCGTGCCGGCCGCGGCGCTCGCGAAGCTCAAGGACGTCATGAAGGACCTCTTCGGTAAGTACCTCCTGCTGCACGATTCCGCGCCGGGATCGGAGGACATCAAGGCGATTTCGCTGTTCGAGGTGGCGTCGCTGATAGAGAAGCTCGGGGCCAGGCGGGCCGTGGTGGTCCTGGACACGTCCTTCGCCCCGTCGAAGGGGCCGAGGTCGCGCGGCGTGCTGGGCAAGGGGGTTCCTCCCGCAGCGCCGGACAACGGCCATCTGGAGGACGCCGCGAGGGGGGCCGAGTGGTGCGCCTGCGGGGCCGCGTCGCCGGAACAGTTCGCGCTGGAGGACCCCTCCGGCAAGGGACTGTTCACCATGGTGTTCGCCGACGGCCTGACGGGCAAGGCCGACACCGACGGGGACGGCCGCGTGTCGTGGGCAGAGCTCTCCGCGTTCGTGCAGGCGGCAGTGTCGAACAAGACCGCCGCCGGGGCGCCCCAGGCGCCGGTCTTCGTGGGCCCCGGGACGACGGACGCCTTCGGGTTCAAGACGAAGGCAAAGGAAGCCCCGGCCGGGCCGGGCGGAAAGTAGACGCCAACTTAGTCGCCCGGCCGGCCGGGGGGCCGGGCCGGGACATAGACAGGAGAAGAAGATGAGAAGCCTTTCGAAACTGCTTTTGTTGGCCCTGTTCGCATCGGCGGTCGCGTTGGGCGGCTGCGGGCTTGCGGGCCTCGGATCGACCGCAGGGGTCATCTACGCGCTGGTCAGCATGGGCGAGGAAGAGGAGGAGGAGCCTCCTCCTCCGCCGGTGACGGTGATTCCGGCGACGCTTTCGGGCGCCGGGCCCGAGGGAGGCCGCGTGACGGCCCTGGCCTGCGACGACACCCAGACGCCGGACTGCATCTACGCGGGCACGTTCCGCGCCGGGATGTTCAAGAGCGTCGATGCCGGGGCGACGTGGGCGGCGTTCAACACCGGGTTCAACCGCAACCTGTCCGTAACGGACGTCGTCATCGACCCGGGCCAGCCGCTCACCGTCTACGCCTCCACGGGCAGGCCCTACGCGGGCGGAGTGTTCGTGACGGTCAACGGCGGCACGCTGTGGACCCAGCGCAACCAGGGGCTGACCCACGTGGACGTGCGCTGCCTGGCGTCGCCCGCGACGAACGAAATCTACGCGGGAACGGGCGGAGCCGGCCTGTTCGTGGGCACGGTCGCGACCGGCGGCGTGGTGACATGGGTGCAGGCGGGTTCCACGGGCCTCTACAACCAGACCGTCAACTGCATCAGGATTTCGGGAACCGACGTGTTCGTGTGCACCGAGGGCGGCGGCGTGTTCTATCACGACGACTCGGCGTCGCCCCTGCCCTCGGCGTGGACCTGGACCGCGGTCAACAAGTGGCTCCCCACGCTCTTCATCAACTGCATCGAAATCGACGGGACCAACCTCACCCTCTGGGCCGGCACGGCCGGCAGCTCGGTGTACGAGATGGACTTCTCCACCGGGGCGCCCGCGAGCTGGAGCTGGACCGCCCTCTCGCCGGTGAGCACCGGGAATGTGATCGACCTCAAGGTAGAGCCTGCATCCCCCCTGAACATGTACGTGGCCACGACCAATGGCATCGTGCTTTCCACCGACGGCGGAACGAACTGGGTCTCGCCGACCACGGCGCCCGTGGACTGGGCAGTCCAGAGGTTGTGCATCAATCCCGGGACCTTCACGACGATTTACGCGGGCGGGTATTCGGGAGGCTTCTACTCGAGCACGAACTCGGGCGACGATTGGACCGCGTCCAACACGGGGCTGATTGCAGGCGATTTCGCCTCCGCAGCCGTGGACCAGACGAGCACGGTGAACGCCACGGTGTTCGGCGGCATGTGGATGAGGTCGGCGCTCGGGTCCTCCAGGGGCGCGTACAAGACAACCGACGGCGGAAGCACATGGCCGAGCATCTCCGACTTAACAACCCTGGCCGGCAGGGACATCCGCGAAATCGTAATCGACCCGGCGGCGACAACGACCGTCTACGCCGCCACAGGATCGGACGGAGTCTTCGAGACGACGAACGGCGGCACGACATGGGCGCAGTCCAACACGGGCCTTGGCAGCAACACGGTGCTCGCTCTCGCCATAGCGCCGTCGACGCCTCTGAACCTCTATGCAGGTACGTCGGTCGGCCTGTTCAGGACGACCGACGGGGCTGCGACGTGGTTCGCATCGGCGACCCAGCCTCCGCCGGGCCGGGTAACCCTGGGGCTTGGCGGGCTCAGCGGCATGTTCCAGACCGGCGAGGCCGTCACGGCGGCGGGCGGCGCGACCGGGTCGGTTCTTTCCGGCGGGGGCACGATGACCCTGGTCGTGGAGAGCGCGACCGGCGAGTTCGTCACTACGGAGCTGCTCACGGGCGGGACGAGCGGCGCGACAGCGACAATCAACACGGTCGCTCCGGACTATTCCATTACCTCTCTGACCGTCGACCCCGTGACCGAGACGACGGTGTGGTGCACGATAAACGGCCCTAGGGGCGGAGTGTACCGCAGCGCTGATTCGGGCGCGACGTGGGCCCTGACACTCGGCCAGCCCGGCACGGACATCACATGCTTCGCGGCCGACCCGGTTTCGTCGACCACGTACTATGCCGGCACGGCCGGCAACGGCGTCTGGCGGACCGTGGACTCCGGAACGAACTGGGTCACCATGAACGTGACCATCGGCGCGGTCGAGATCCTCGACATCGTAGCGGACGAGCGCAGGAGCGCGTCCCAGATGCACCTGCTTTTCGTCGCGACTTCCCGCGGGCTGTTCAGGTCCGCCGACCGGGCGGCGACGTGGAACGAGGTGGTCGACAGCGCGCCGGTCAACCCGGAGAGGAACGAAATCGCCGCGATTCGGATGCTCGGGCTCGACCCCATCGCCGGAAACGAGCGAGTCCTCTGGGCTGCCACCGGCGGCAGGGGCATGTTGAAGATCACGCCCATCGAGTGAGACCGGGTCCGCATTGGGACCCGGCCCGTATCCGAGCCCGGCATGCAGGCGGGGGGGATCGCAGGATAAGCGGTCTCTCCCGCATCCCGCAATCGTCCAATCGCAATCCGCCGATCCGGGGCGTTCTCCCCGGCGATGATGTAGACTGACGGAATGAAACCCCGGATTCTCATGTTCCACAAGCCCAAGGGCGTAGTGGTGACCTCGAGCGACGAGCGAGGGAGGAAGACGGTCTACCATCTGCTCCCTGCATGGATCAGGGAGGAAGGCTGGGTTCCCGCGGGCAGGCTGGACATGGACACCAGGGGCCTGATTTTCCTCGTCCGCGAGGGCGGCCTCGTCGATTTCCTGACCAGGCCCGGCACACTGGACAAGACTTACGAGGTTTTCGTGCGCGGCCGGGTCGGAGAGGAGCAGGTCGCATCGGTCAAGGCGGGAGTGCCAACGCCAATCGGGCCGCTGAAAGCGTCCAGGGTCGAGATTGCAGGCCGGGTCGGGCCCAAGACGAGGCTTTTCGTGACGCTCCGGGAGGGGAAGAACCGGCATATAAGGCGGATGTTCGGGGCGCTGAGGGACGCGGAAAAGGGCACGCCGCTCAAGGTCATGGATTTGAAGAGGACTGCTATCGGGCCGGTGTCCCTGGACGTGCCCTCGGGTTCGTGGAGGTTCCTCAATCCCGACGAGGAGAGGAAGCTGCTCGGCAGGCAGTCCACGCGGAATGCTCGCGGGGGGCACCCCCGTTTTTTTCGCCCGCCTGGTGCTGTAAGAGGCGAAAAAAACGGAGCGGAGAGCATTGAAAGCAGAAAGTAGGGGTAAATAGGCGCTCCGCTGCAGGCGAAGCAAGATGCTTGCGAATGTACAGGTGCATCGGGGCACGGCGCTCCGTGTCCCTGCATGGAGGGCGAAGCAATCTCATCTACATTGGGACGTAGTCCTGCTCCAGGCTTGTCATTGTCCTCAATCCCAGGGTAGTTTCGGCTGAAGTCAGGCCCGGACCACGGTCCCGCCGGAGAACCTGCCGAGCACGGCGTCGCGGATTGCGGGGAAGTTCCTGCCGTTCAGAATCCTGACTTCCGATCCCGGGCTGGCTTCGGCCACGCGGAGCAGCTTCTCGACCTTCTCGAGCATCCCGCCGGTGACGTCCACGCCGGTAATCTCGCGCAGGCTCTCCCTCATGGATTCGAAGGCCGGCCTGTCGACGGATGGGATTGGGGCGAATCCGTCCGAGTGGGCCTGCTCGGGGCTCCGGAATACGCCGTCGACGTCCGTCAGCACCAGCACCCTGGCGGGCTTGAATTTGCCCGCGAGGTGGGCGAAAAGGGCCTCGGTGGAGACAATCGTGAAGCCCAGCGCGCTGTCCAGGACCGCGTCGCCCCACACGACGGGGATTCTCTTGTGGGCGAATAGCACCTCCATCGGACCGGTCTCGAACGTTGCTATCCTGCCGGCTTCGGCTACGAGGCAGGAGGACGGCTGGACGGGATAGAGCTTGACGCCCTTGGCGGCGAACGCGGCGAGGACCTTGCCGTTGAGCTCCTCCATCCAGCCGCGGGTAATCTGGAACCCGTCGAAGCCCCACTTGGGGTGAACTCCGCGCCTGACCTCGTACTTGCGCGCGGGGAAGTGGCCGAACGAGCCGCCTCCGTGCCCGAGGAGCAGCTGGACTCCGCCCTCGTCGATTGCGGACTTGAGCGCCGATGCGATTTCCGCCAGAACGTCGGGCCTCAGGGTCGCTTCCTTCTCCTTGTCGGTAGCGATGGCCCCCCCGATTTTCACGAACACGAGCTCACTCAAACCAGACCTCCTCGCCTTCGATGCGCGCCCGGGCCGCGCCCCTGAGCTTCTCCACGTCCACCATGTCAATCGCCGGAATGCCGGCCATGACAGCGCCCGCCGCCACCACCGCCTCGCACTCGGCCATCACCATCGCTGCAGGCGCGCGGCCGTTCCGTGAGAGCGCGTATATCACGTACGACCCGACCGTGCTCCCCTTGCCTCGCGGGAACACGAGCACCGTCCCCGCGACGGACCTGCCCCTGAGCGGGTGGGACGGGTCCGTGATTACGCCCGTCTCCCCGTCCACGAGCCCGAAAAAGCCTATGGGGGCGTCAGTGAACAGCACCGGGCCCTCGGCCCTGCCGCCGCAAATCCTCCTGCCTGAAAGCGCTGCCCAGGCCAATCCGCCCTCTCATTTCCTGAACATGCCGATGTTCGCCGC
The DNA here is from genome assembly GCA_041308285.1 of Planctomycetota bacterium. Lineage (GTDB taxonomy): Bacteria > Planctomycetota > JAKEIC01 > JAKEIC01 > DYIT01 > PPR-0505. The sequence goes on from JBFZBV010000135.1 coordinate 5,613, forward strand.
GAAGTAGTCCGCGCCCGAGGCGGCGGTGACGGCGGCCACGCCCGTCATAATCCACATCGCGGGCTCCCTGGCGTCGGGAATCGCGCCGGTCTCGCCGAAGACCGCGAGCAGGTTGATTGCGAATATCGCGGATCCCTGGCACACGGCCTTCAGCTTGCCGCTGAGTCTCGCGGAGACCACCACGCCGTTCTTCGCGGCCCAGACCCTGATATAGGACACGAGCATGTCGCGGAAGAAGATTATCGCGACCATCCACAGGTGCGCGTAGCCCGCGTGCATGAAGCACAGGAACACGGTGAACCTCGACACGCTGTCCGCGAAGGGGTCGAAGAGGGCGCCGAAGTCCGATTTACCCCCGCTCCTCCTCGCTATGATGCCGTCGAGGAGGTCGCTGGCCTCGAAAGACACAGCGGCGGCGAGGACCGCGATTTTCGCCCACAGGCCGTCCATCAGGAACACGGCGATGAACGCGGGGCACATGACGACGCGCCAGCTCGTCACGAGGTTGGCTGCGTTCAGGACGGCTCCGCCTTTTCCGCGGGAATCGGGCATCGCATCATCCGCAAAATCGGCCCCAGCACACGGGGTTCCTGCGCAGGCAAGGTTAGCAGATGTCCCCTGCCATTTCCAGCCAAGGGTGAAGAGTCCGGATTCTTCGGGCGGCGGGCGACCTGATTTTCCTGGATGTATCGTCGGTCGTTTTCACCGCGGGACCTGCTATCCCGTGCTCGTGCCTTCATGCCGCGTATTCGTTCCCGTCCACGTTTTCGTACACGTACACGACTTGCATGGAACGAGAAGGCGCCGGAGAAGCTCGGATGAGCGAGGGGAAGTGGAAGGGCAAGGGTAAGCGGGAATAGCATGAGGAAGGGTAAGGGGAAGTGAAAATCGGAATCGGGAGACCGCAGTTCATACGGGCACCGTATTCCAGTCATAACGCAAAAGACCCCGCCGCAGTCATGGGCCGGGGATTTGGACTGCGGCAGGGCCTTTGCATTCGACGTGCCGCTCGATCGTCCCTCCGGCCCAGGCCTTGATTCACCTCCAGGCGGATTGCGGGCGCGGCGCGTGCCGAGCAAATCGACGATTCCGCGCGCGACTCTTCATCGCTGCGCCGCGCGCGTGCGGCTTTACATCCGGACCGCGCTCTAATATGCTTTGGAAAGAAG
>JBFZBV010000136.1:0-11771 GCA_041308285.1 Planctomycetota bacterium
GCAGAAGGGCGGCGGCAAGTCGCTCGGCGCCCTCCTTCTGGAAAAAGGCTACATCTCGAAGATTCAGCTGCGCGAACTCCTCCTCGTACAGAAGAGGAAAATCAGCGCGAGACTGCCCAGGGACGGGAATCCAATCCCCCTCTTCGGCAGAGCCGCAGTCAAGCTGGGCCTCCTCAGCTCCGACCAGCTGAACAACGCCCTCAGGGACTATGAATCCGGCCACGGCGACGGCGACGGCAAGAGGCTCGGCCAGGTCATGGTCGACCTCGGACTCCTGACCCGCGACCAGGTCAGAGTCGTCCTCAACGCCCAGCAGAAGGACATCATCGCATGCGTCTCCTGCGCCTGGCAGTCGAACATTCCCAGATTCAACGTCGAGGAGATGAAGAAGACGCCCTGCCCCAAATGCGGCGGGAAGCTCGAAAGGCCTGCGGTCCTGGCTTCGGTGTCCGCCGACGACACCAACCTGTTCAAGAAGGGCGAAAAGAGCTCGGATTCGGCTAGCCAGTCCAGGGAAAAGCTGTTCGAGGACATAATAGGCAAGGAAGTCGGAAACTGCATAATCGTGAAAAAACTGGGCGAAGGCGGCATGGGCGTCGTCTACCTGGCTGTTCACAAGCACATCAGGCGCCAGGTCGCGCTGAAAATACTGCCCAAGGCCCTCAACCCGAACGAGGAAAAGATAGCCAGGTTCTTCACCGAAGCCCAGGCCCTCGGCAAGACCACGTCCCCGAACATCGTGCAGATCTACAACGTGGGAGATGAGCCGGGCGCGTACTTCATAGAGATGGAGTACGTGGACGGGAGCGATCTCGAGACCCTGATGAACCGGCGCACGTGCCTGCCTCTCAACGACGCCCTCCCCATGATGAAGGAAATCTCGGGCGGAATCGCGGCGGCTCACGACAAGAACGTGATTCACAGGGATATAAAGCCCGCGAACATCCTGCTCACCGAGGCCGGACAGGTGAAAATCGCCGACTTCGGCCTGGCCAAGAGCCTGGAAACCACGGTAGAAATCACCCAGGACGGCGCGCTCATGGGATCGCCCCACTACATGTCCCCCGAGCAGTGCAAGGGCGTAAGCACCGACAAGAAATCCGACGTCTACTCCCTCGGAGCCCTGTTCTACTTCATGCTCACGGGCCACAGACCGTTCGAATCCGACAACCCCATGCTTATAGTGCTCATGCACATGAACGAGGAGGTCGTCCCGCCCACGAAATACAATCCGGACCTGCCCGTGTCGTACAGCAACCTAATCGAACGCATGATGGCCAAGAATCCCGCAGAGCGGTATCAGGACGCCGGAGAAGTCCTCCAGGCCCTGCTCGACATCGAGAAAGGCGTCCATTTGGCCTATACCGCCCGCAGGATCAGGAGGCGGAGGTTCAGGATTGCCGCAGGATCGATCCTGCTCCTGGTCATGGGGACGGCGACGTTCATCGGCACGCAAATCTACCTGGACTGGCTCGAGGAGAAGAAGGCCGAGGCCAGGGGAGAGGCCCTCGAGACGCCCCGCGACAAGGCCCTGAGGCTGTTCGGGGAAGCCCGGTCCCTATTCGACGCCGGCGAATACGCCGCCTCATCGGCGAAACTCCACGAGGCAATCGGGTGCTGGGCCCAGATTCAGGGCGCAGACGAACTGCTCCGCATGTCCCAGTCCCTCCATTCCATCGCCGCCTCCCTCGACTCGGGCGACTGGGAACGATGCAGGGACCTGCTTCGCACGCACAAGGAGGCTTTCCCGGGCGACAAGGCCGCGGCCGCCTTCGAGCCGAAACTCGAACTCGCGCTCAGGGCCGCCGACGCCGCCCGCGACGGCCGATGGAAGGACGCCCTGGACGCCGCCCGGCTGCTCGGGAAGGCGCTGCCCGCGAACCCCGTCGCGAAGAAGATGGAACGCGACCTCTCCATCCTGACGGAAGTCGAGTCGAACATCGCGGAATCCAGGCAGATCCTGGCCCTGGCGGGCCTCGAGGCGGTCCTCCAGTCCGACCCCCGGAACCAGAGAGCCCTCGACATGCGCCGCGACGTCGCGGCCGCCGTCAGGAAGGCCATGGAATCCTTCGCCGGGCTGAAGAAGCTCGAAGCCGCCAGGAACCTCGGAATGGAAGCCCTCAAGGCCTCGCCCGCAGCCGTGGAAATCGAGCAGTACCAGAAGCAGATCGAAAGCGCAATCGCAAGATACGAGTCCTTCGTGACCGAGGGCAGGAAGAAGCTGTCCGAGCCGGATTACGACAAGGCTCAGGAGCTCTTCGCGATCGCTGCGAATCTCAACGTCAGCCCCGAACTCGAGGAATGCATCCTCGAAGCCCGGATCGGCGCAGCCCTGCGGGACGCGGAATCCGCCGCAGCCCTCGGCGACCTCGACCGCATGAACCTCCTGTTCGACAAGGCCCGGAATCTCGGCGGCAAGCCCGCCGAGATTGAGAACCGGAAGTCCGCGGCATCCAGGGCCCTGGCGCAAGCCGCCCTCGGGCTTTCCAAATCCCTGGTGATCGAGGGGAAAATCGGAGAGGCGCAGGAAAAGCTCGCGCTTGCCGTCAAGGCATGGCCGGGACCCGATCCCCACCCCGAGATTGAAGCCCTGTCCGCGGAGATTGGCAGGCGCAGGAACGTGCCCCAGGGCTTCGTATATGTCCCGGGGGGGGGCTACCCCGTCGGAATGCCGGAGGGCGACCCGCCCAAGCCGTCGTCTGCCGACGTGTCGCCGGTCTACGTCGCCGCGTCCGAAACGACCAACGCCCAGTTCAAGGAATTCGTCGACGCCGGGGGATACAGGAAGCAGGAATTCTGGACCCCGGAAGGCTGGGCCCTGAAGGACGCATTCACAGGCCTGGACGGGACCCCGTCCCCCGGCGGCTGGAGCCTCGGGACCTACCCCTCGGGAACGGCCGACCTGCCGGTGACCGAGGTCTCCCTTCACGAGGCCGTGGCCTACGCGGCGTTCCGCAACGCCAGGCTCCCCTCCAGGGAGGAATGGATGGTCGCCGCCGGATGGTCCCAGGCAGAACGGAGGATGCTCGCATTCCCGTGGGGCGACGACTGGAAACCGAATCTCGCCAACATCATGTCCGGGTCGGGCGAGGCAAGGGCCGTGAAACCGGGCTCCTTCCCCGCGGACCTCAGCCCGTCCGGCCTGATGGACGCCGCCGGCAACGTCGCCGAATGGACCTCCACGCCCCACACCGGGGCGAAGGGCTCGTTCTTCGTCAAGGGCGGAAGCTTCAGGCACAGCAACCAGGTGTCCACGGCTATCTCGTACGAGAAGGCCAAGGCGGACGCCGCCATGAGGTGGGGGATGCTGGGCTTCCGAATCGCAATCCCCGCGGGAGGTGGGGATTCGAGATGAAACCTCGGCGTGACGCGCATGGACCGGCCCGGGCCGCCCGCGCGGCAAGGTTTTTCCTCGCCTTGTCGTTCGCCTGCGCCTTTGCCCAGGGGTGCGCATCCGAACCCGAATTCCGGACCGACGAGCGCGTCCTCGCAATCAAGAATGCCCTGGCCGCCTCGCCCCTGCCTTTCTCCGCCGGGCTGGCGCCCTGCCGCATGGCATTCGACCCTGAGAACGTCAACAGGACCGCCAAGAGGCGCTTCTGCGTCCCTCCCGACCTGAAATCCCTGGACGGAGAGATACGTGGCGCCCTCGCCGAAATCGGGGCCTTCAGGAACGCCGTCGCCCTGGATGCCGCAGCCGGCGGAGCCGACGCCATGCTGACCGCCGCGTGGGACCGCGAACTCGACCTTCTGGTGGAGGTCGAAATCGAGAAGTGGGACACGGTATACAAGGGCACCAACTTCTGGTTCATCCCGAACCTCCTGATTTGGTTCCAGTTCTGGATCCCGTCCTGGTTTGTCCCCGACGAGGACTACGCGCTGGAAATCTCTGCCCGGGTCACCGTGAAGAGCGTGCACACCGGCAGGACGATTATGGAGAGGAGAATAGAGGCTTCATACGAGGAGTCGTTCAGCAACGCGGGCCGGGGGCTGCAGCTCCTGGGAATCTTCAGGTCCCCCGACTCCCTGGGAGAGGAGAACTGGGAAGAAATCACCGCCTCGGTCGCTCCCGGGGCGGTGCACGACCTCAAGGTCCGTTTCGCTTCCCTGATTGCCGGGGATTTCGCCCGGGAATGCTCGGGCCCGGCCTTCGATGATCTCATGCGCAAGAGGCTCGCGCTCGTCGTGGGCGTTTCGAACTACAACCACCACAGGCTGCCGAGGGTCTTCTTCTCGAGGGAGGACGCTGAGAGCTTCGGCACGTTCCTCACCTCGGCCTCGGGCGGCGGCATGCCTCCCAGGAACGTGAAGATGCTCCTCGGCGAAGCCGCCACCGGCTCGGCCATCGGCAGCGTACTCGACGGCTTCCTCCTCGGCAGGGCGAGGTCCGGAGACGAACTGCTCGTGTTCTTCGCCGGGCTCGGCGCGGTGACGGAGGAAGGCCGGGGAGAAGGCAATCCGCCCTCGCAGCGCATGTGGCTCATGCCCTACGACGCGGCTCCGGACGCAATCGCCGACACGGGCGTCGACGTCGGCCGGCTCGTCGACCGGCTGGACGCCTGCCCAGCCCGGGCGGTCGTGATTCTGGACACGTCATTCCTCCCGACCGGCGGCAGCAGGTCCCTGGAGATTCCCGACCGTTCGCCCGACGCCCCCGCGCCCGCGCTGAAGGCCGTCAGGACCTCCGTAATCAGCGCCGCCGGCCCGGGCCAGGACTGCGGGTTCCTCGAGTCGCATCAGCACGGAATCTTCTCCTACTTCCTGGTCCGGGGCCTCGAAGGGAAGGCGGACGTCAACGACGACGGCGAAATCACGATGGACGAGGCCTTCATGTACGCGAAGAAGGAGACCGAAATACAGGCTTTCGTCGAGGACGGAAGGCAGCAGATGCCCGCGATTTCGGGCCCCTCCGCCTCCGGCGTAGTCCTCAAAAGCAGGCGACCGGAAAGATGACCGCCTTGATGATTGATTCCGCCCGAATGACTGAGCCCGGCAGGGCAGGCGAACGGGACCCGGATGGACGGGGGCATGCCGCGCCCGAAAAGCGCCGCGTCCGCACCCTCTCCGCCCCCCTCCGCTCCTTCCCCGCCAGGCCGCTGCTCCTCGCCGCCCTGCTCGCCGCCTCCTCCGCAATCCCGGGATGCGGGCTCATACTCGAGGGCGGCGCAGTCGGGCTCTACCTCCTGCTCGAGTCGGACGACGGCGGCGAATCAGCGCATCCGCCCTCCTTGTCGGACGCCCACGTGGTCCAGGCCGGCTTCATGAGGACCGGAGTGCGCGTGGACATCAGCGTCGCCGACGCCGAGAGCGACCCGGCAGACGTCGTCATGGAATATTCCCTGGATTCGGGCGCCTCCTGGCTGCCAGCCTCCGCTTCTTCGACGCCTCCTGCGGAAATTCCCGCGGGCCTCGCAACTTCGCCTTCCGGCCTCCCGCACGTAATCGTGTGGGACGCTCCCTCGGACCTGCCCGCCGCATCATCCGGCTGGAACATCCCGGCCCGCATCAGGCTCGTTCCCAGATGCCCTGAATCCGGAGAGGAAGGGCCCGCCTGGACGTCGCAGGAGTTCGAGGTCAACGTCAACACCTCCCCCCTGGTGACGGCCCTGACGCCGGCCGGAGGGCCGGACGAGTGCGCGGTGCGCTACATCCTCATCGATCCCGAGACGGACGAGGTCGACCTGCTCATCGAATTCTCCCAGGACAGCGGATCTTCCTGGCTTCCTGCGACGCAGGGATCCGGCGGACAGGGGATTTCGGGCCTTCCCACCGCAGCGGGCGGTCTCGGGCACCTGTTCGTCTGGGACACCGCCTCCGACCTGACGGGATTATCCGGCCAGAACGCCTCAGTCATGATTCGCATCTCCGTGACCGATCCAGGGCCGCCCGCCCTGCCGGGGAACACGTGGCCGTCCGGGGCGTTCACCGCGAACGTCAACACACCGCCCTCGGTCTCCGCAGCCACGCCTTCGGGAAGCTTTCCGCTGATTGTCAGGTTCGGCTACTCGATTTCCGACGCCGAGTCCGACGACGCCGACGTGGAAGTGGAATACAGCAGGAACACCGGGACGTGGTCGGCCTGGGCTTCCGCTTCCCCGAAAACGGACGACCCGGCCCACGAAGGGACCGGCCCGCTCGCCGCGTCCCCCTCGGGCGCCATCCATACATTCGTATGGGACTCCGCCGCGCAGGTCGCAGGCGCCGGCGCGGAGGTGAAGCTGCGGATTAGGGGCCTCGATTCCGACTACGCCTCGATTTCCGGGACCTGGATCGAGACCGGATCATTCTTCATCAACACGAGTTCCGGCGACCTTCCCACGGCTTCCGGCACGACGCCTGCCGGCGTGCAGATGTTCGACGTGCAGGTGTCCTATCTCCTGAGCGACGCGTCGGGCAATCCAGCCGACGTGGCGATGCAATACTCCACGGACGGCGGATCGCAGTGGCACGACGCGACCGTCTCCGCAGACTCCCCGGAAGGCGTCACCGGCCTCGCCACGAGTCCGCCGGGCATCGCTCACTCAATCGTCTGGGACTCCTGGACCGACCTCCCGGCGTCCTTCTCCGCCTTCGCCAAGGTGAGAATCGAGCCGAGCGAGGGCGGCACCGCCGGCACAGCCTGGGAATCCGGCGTCTTCCTGCTGGACAACCGCCGCATGAGGACGCTGGCGGGGGTCTCATCCCGTTCTTTCCAGTCGCCCTCGGGCGTGGCGCTGGACCAGCAGGGGAACGTCTACGTGCTCGATTCCGGATCGCACCAGGTCAAAGTCCTCAACACACAGGCCTCGGCCATCACCGTCGCCCAGGTCGTCGTCCCGACCGGAGAACTGGCTGTCCTCGCAGGGACCGGATCGGCCGGGTACAACGGCGACAACCAGCCCGCAACGCTCGCCCAGCTCGACTCCCCGGGGTCCTTCGCCCTCTCAGGATCCTTCCCCCCCGACATTTTCGTCGCGGACAGCGGCAACCATAGGATTAGGAAAATCGACGGCATCACCGGATACATCGTCACGGTCGCGGGGTCGGGATCCGCCGGCGGGTCCGGCGAGGACGGCCCCGCGCTCCTCGCGGACCTCGACTCCCCCTCCGGCGTGGCAATCGACCCGTCGGGAAACATCATGGTAGCCGACACCCACAACTTCGCGCTGCGCCTGGTCAACACACAGGCCTCCTCCGTCTCCTTCGCGGGCGCCCTGGTCGCCCCGGGGAGAATCAAGACCGTGTGCGGCACCATGGGATCCCAGGGGTTCACTCTCGATACAGTTTCCGAAGCTGTGCCCACATCCATCCTGCTCCAGAGGCCGGCATTCGTGCTGGTCGATTCCCACGGCGACGTGTACTGGAGCGAGGACGAGTGGTCCGCCGTGTGCGCCGTGAACCTGCAGTCTTCGTCGATTTCCGTCGCCGGCAAGTCCATCTCCGCGTCGAGAGCCGCGAAGGTCGCCGGCCTGTTCCCATTCGGCTTCGCAGGCGACGGCGGGCCCGCGCTTTCCGCCGCGCTCGGGAAATACCTCGGCGGATTCGCGGTGGACTCCTCGAGGAACATCTTCGCCGCCGACCTGGTCAACTCCAGAATCAGGTTCGCGAACAGCCTCGGATCGCAGACCACGGTCCTCGGCATCCAGGTGGCTGCGGGGGACGTCGACACGGTCTGCGGAGGCGGCACGCCCCCGACCGGCATAGGCGACGGAGGGCCCGCGGCGTCCGCAAGCCTCTCCTCCCCGGGCCAGGTCGCGCTCGACGGCCAGGGGAACATCTACATAGCCGATACCGGGAACTCGAGGATAAGGGTCGCCAACGCGCAGACCGGCACGGCGATCTTCGCGGGAAAGTCGATTCCGTCCGGCTACATCGACACAATCCGCGGAGGCGAGATTCAGTCGTATGTTCTCAAGGGCCCGAAACGAATATGCCTCTGCGCCGGAAAAATCCTCGTCCCCGACTCTTCCGCCCACATGGTCGTGGAATTCGACCCTGCGGCGGGCGCTTTCACGACCGTGGCCGGCACCGGGACTGCCGGATACTCCGGCGACGGAGGGTCCGCCCTCAACGCGGCCCTGGACCTTCCCGAAGGCGCGTCTGCCGACTCGTCGGGCAACGCCTGCATCGCCGACTCGAACAACGACTGCATCAGGGTCGTGAACAGGCAGACCACGCAAATCACCGTCGGAGGAGTCGCAATCGGCCCCGGCTGCATCCAGACCGTGGGCGGAACATCCTCTTTCGACGAGCCGACCGACGTGTTCGTCCTGCAGAACGGCGACATGCTCGTGGCCGACCGCATGCACAACCGCGTGTGCACCATAAGCTGCGCCACCGGCGCTGTCTCCGTCCTTGCCGGCACGGGCACGGCCGGGTCATCCGGTGACGGCGGCCCCGCTGCCTCCGCCGCGCTGGACAAGCCCAGGGGCGTATACGCGGATTCATCGGGCATCGTCTACATCGCTGACACCGGCAACCACAAGGTAAGGGCCGTCAACACCGGATCGGCGTCCGCCGCCGTTTGCTCGGTCACGATAGCCGCGGGGTGCATCGACACCGTGGCCGGTACGGGGACGGCATGCTACGGCGGGGACGGCCTCCCGGCTCTCTCTAGCGGCCTGAACTCGCCGGAAGACGTCGCAATCAGCGGATCCGGTGCCCTCCTTGTGGCAGACAGGCTCAACTCGAGGATGAGGTCCGTCTCCGCTACGGGAATCGTCTCGACCGCCGCGGGCACCGGGACTGCCGGGTACAACGGGGAGATGAAGCCGCCGGCGAATTCAGATCTCGACTGCCCCTTCGGGCTCGCTCCCGGGACGGGCGGAGTGGTCTTCGTGTCCGACACCGGAAACCTCATGTTAAGGAGGTTCGGTGAATAAATCGCCTTTCGACAGGTCGGCCCTGGCTGCGGTCGCGCTGGCCGCCGCCATGGCGCTCTCGCAGGGCTGCGGGCTCGTCCTCGAGGCCGGAATCTGGCTCGCCGTGACCAGCATCGGCGAGGAGGATGACGGCCCGGCGGCCTCTTCCCTGCCCTCCGCCTCCCAGGGCCAGCTCATGTCGGCCCAGCCGCTCCGCGGGTCGGTGGAATTCCGGTTCAGGCTCTCGGACCCCGAAGGCGACACGGCGGACGCGGCGGTGGATTACTCGACCGACGACGGGCAGACCTGGCTCCCCTGCACGGACTCCGGCGTTCCGCCCAGCGAAGGCAGGATTGACCTTGCAACTTCTCCGGCGGGGATTCTCCACACCTTCGTCTGGGACCTCCAGGCGGACCTGCCTTCGGCTTCGAACTGGAACGCGCACGTAATCCTGCGAATCAGCCCGGTCGAACAGGCCTCGGGCGCCGCCGGAACCGCCTTCTCGTCCCCTCAGTTCCTCGTCAACGTCAACACCGACCCCGTGGCCACCGGCTTCACTCCGGAAACCGGGCTCCACGAATCCGCGACGGTCCAGTACATCCTCATCGACCGGGAAGGGGACTCCGCGGACGTCGAACCGGCCTTCTCGACCGACGGAGGAGCCGCCTGGAATCCCGCCACCAGGCTCGGGTCCATGGGCGACGGCCTTTCAGGGCTTTCCGCCTCCGCAGGCGGCGACCTGCACTCCTTCGTGTGGGACTCGGCACTGGACCTGCCGGGCGACGCGGGCCAGAACGCCGACGTCCTGTTCAGGATACGGCCGTCGGACCCCTCCCTGGGATGGGCCGACGGCAACGTGTGGACAATCGCCTTCGCCGCCAACCGCAACGAAAGCCCGGAGGTCGGCTTCTACACTCCGTCCGGGTACTTCCCGTCCACGGTGGACCTGAACCTGACCCTCTCGGATGCGGAGAGCGACGCCGCGGACCTCGACGTCGAGTTCGCCGTTTCCACGGGTCCCGGCACTTGGAGTTCATGGAGCGACGCCTCGGACGCCGGGGGCGCATCGGAGGGGAAGGCCGGCCTTTCGGCGCCCGCAGCCGGAGTTTTCCACCTGTTCGTGTGGAACTCCTCCTCCGACGTGGTCCAGTCCAGCGCCGAAGTCAGGATCAGAATCAGCGCCTCGGACTCGGCATTCCCGTCGGTCGCAGGCCCCTGGGTCGAGTCGGAACCGTTCTTCGTGAACAACTCCGGCAACCTCCCTTGGGCCGTTGTGCCCACGCCTTCGGGAACGAAGTTCTTCGACGTGCCGGTGCCGTACACTCTCTTCGACAACGACTCGAACCCGGCGAACGTTTCCGCCGGCTACTCCGTGTCGGGCGGGACCTGGCAGCCTGCCACGCTCTCGGCGGCCGCCACCGAGGGCCTGACGAACCTCGCGACCTCCCCTGCCGGCACCGCCCATGTCTTCCTGTGGGACAGCATCGCGGACCTCGGCGGGACCAGATCAGCGGAAGTGAAGTTCAGAATCCTCCCCTCGGAGGGCGCAACACCCGGCGTGCCGGGCGCCTCGGGCCTGTTCACGCTCGACAACAGGAGAATCCAGACGATCGCAGGAGGAGCCTCCGGCCCCTTCAACAAGCCGTTCTGCGTCGCGGTCTCCTCCGGCGGGCTCGTCTTCCTCGCAGACACCAACAACCATCGAATAAAGGTCTTCAACGCATCGTCCCAGTCCGTCAACGTGGCCGGGATAACGGTGCAGGCCGGATCCACCGCCACCATTGCAGGCACCGGCATCGCGGGATTCAACTCCGACAACCTGCCGGGAACCCAGACTCAGTTCAACACCCCATCCTCCATTGCGCTCACAGCAGCGTCCCCTCCGGACGTCATCGTGGCCGACTCCCTGAACAACCGCGTGAGGCGCATCGACGGCGTGTCCGGATACGTGACCACGATTGCAGGCACGGGATCCGCCGGGACAGCGAACGACGGCAAGCTCGCCACGACCGCCGAGCTGAACCAGCCGCGCGGCGTGGCGCTGGACTCGCAGGGCCGTGTGGCAATCGCGGACACACTGAACGACTGTCTGAGGCTGCTCAACGCCGGATCGGCCCCGGTGACCGTGTGCCAGGCTACGGTGAACCCCGGCTGCCTCGGCACAGTCGCCGGCTCGCTCGACACGCCGGGCATCGTGGACAATTGCGCGGCGTCCGCGGCCAGGTTCAAGGAGCCCTGGGGCGCGGCGGTCGACTCGGCCGGAAACTGGTTCGTTGCCGACACCGGGAACCACTGGATTAGGGCGGTCAACGCCCAGGCCGCGCCAATAACCGTGGGGAACGTCTCCATCCCGGCGGGGTTCGCTCGCAAGGTCGCTGGCGGGAACCAGCCGCTCGCCGGCTTCGCGGGCGACGGCGTATCCGCGGTCCAGGCCAACGCCAGGCTGAGCTCGCCCCGCTCCATAACCCTGGACGCCTCGGGAAACTTCTTCTTCGCCGACACGGCGAACCATACGGTGCGGGCGGTCAACGCGAAAAGCGCCGGTGGCCTGACCGTCGGCGCAGTGTCCATAGCGTTCGGAGACATAGACACCGTAGCCGGCACCGGGACCTCAGCCGGCTTCGGGGGCGACGGCGGCCCTGCCACGAATCCGGCCGCGCTGCTCAACACCCCTGGGGGAGTATTCCTGCGTTCCGGAGTTCTTTACGTCGCGGACACCTTCAATTCCCACGTCCGCGCAGTGAACACCGATTCGAACTCCTCCAACTTCGTCGCGATCGGGTCGGTCAACGTCTACGGCACGGAAATTGAGACGATTGAAGGAAGCGGAGGCGGATCAGTCACCCTGGCATCGCCTTCCGGGATAGCGCTGTCCGGCCAGGAGCTGTTCATCGCCGACCCGCAGCTAAACAGGATATTGAAGCACGACCT
>JBFZBV010000137.1:0-2620 GCA_041308285.1 Planctomycetota bacterium
CAGGGGACAGGTGTTCGGCCACATCGCCGTCTTCTCCAACAAAGTGCTTTCCAAGAACCAGGCTCTGGTCGTCCTCTCGGGCAGGGTTTCCCCGAAACAGGAGCCGGTTCCCGAGAGCCAGCAGTATTCCCCGTACGAAGCCGCGGCCGCCGTGGAAGACCAGATTACTCCCCCCCCGGGCTCGATTCACTCGCAGGAAGTCCAGCAGATTCACATGGTCGGGTTGCCCTCGGCCGGCGCCCCGGACAGGGCGGCGCAGCCGGCGGGCCACGAGGCCGGGTACGAGAATCTGCCCATGGACCCATATCCGACGCCTTCGCCCGAGAAGCTGAAGAGATGGACGGAGATAATCCCGTCTTCCACAAGGATTATCCGGCCGAAGTATCCGTCAGAGCCTGCAGGAACGGCTGAGGAGGAGAAACCCAGACGGGATGTATTCGAAGACGACTCGGATGAGACGACCGGCGAGATACCGGTCGCGGCCGCGCACCAGAACGGCATCCCGCACGACGGAATCAAGTTCGCCAAGGAATCGGATCATCTCCTGCGCAAGATAATGAACATAACCGAAGCCGATGCGACCCTGAGCTTCGAGGCGAAGAGCGATTTCCTCATCGAGCTCAGGATCCTCAAGCTCGAGCTTTCGAAGTTCAAGCCCACAATCCCGAGGATAACCGAATCGATTCTCGTCCTTTCCGATATCTCGTCGGCAGGGCAGCTCATACTGCGCCTGAAGGAATGCCTGCGGGGACTGGGCCTGCTGCTCTAGATTCCCATTCCGCCGGGAGGGACACCTTGTTACACCGGCGTTACAAATCCGCATTGAACTCGAATCCGGAGCCTAATAGAATCAGGTGTCGAGTTCGGCCCATGCCCGAAAGCGCCGGCGAATCCGGACGGCCGGAGGCTTTGTTGGGGGATGATTGAAATGAGGAACGTTCGCGGATCCGCTGCGGCCTTAATCGCATGCGGCATCGTGTTCATCGCGTCGGGGACCGCTTCGGGGATAACGCTCTCCGACGTGAACCTCGGAACCCACGTGTACGGCCCTAAATGGGAGCTCGAGAGCCTCAAAGGGAGGGTGGTCCTAATCGAATATTGGGACACCGGCTGAGGGGACTGCATTGCCGGGCTCACGCGTCTTGTGAGCACCTACAAGAAATTCCAAACGCGCGGCATGGTCGTGATTGCGATGCACAGGGGATCCGGGCGGAACCTCGAAATCGCCCAGGTGGCCGTGGATAAGAAGTGGCCGTTCCCGGTCTACAACGGCGGCGTTATCAAGGGGAACGACAGGAACACCAACCCCCAGTCGTTCATCTTCGACGCCAAGGGCGATCTGGTGTTCGACAGCAGGTTCGAGTCGGACACTGAAAAGGCGCTGGCCAAATTCGGAGCCGCCGCGCCCGACTGGCTGCTCGGGGACAAGGCCATTGCCAAGCTGACCGTCCAGCACAAGAGCATTCTGAGCCGCAAGGACCTCGGCAAAACGATGGTCGAGCTTGCGGAGAAACTGAAGAGCGAGGACGCAGCCGAGAAGGAGGAGGCGGAATTCCTCTCGAAGAGGCTCGAGTGGTATGCCGGGCAGCTCAAGGCGAGGGCGTCGCAGATGCTCGCCGACGGCAGGCCGACCGAGACGCTGGCGGTGCTGAAGGAGATTGCGGCGCAGTTCAAGGGGCACGACATCGGCAAGACTGCCGAGGACGAGTCCGCCGAGAAGAAAAATGACGCGGCCTTCAAGAAGGAGCTCGCCGCCGAATCAATCGGGAAGAACGTCGAAAAGGCGTATCTCTCGGTGAAACCCCGCAAGAGCGACGAGGACGAGGAGAAGTGGAGGAAGAAGAACGCCAAGCCCCTCGGACAGATAAAGACCTGTCTCGACAGCCTGAAGAAAAGCTACTCCGACACGAGGGTCTTCCAGGTCGCAGCGGAGATGGCAGCCGAGTTCGGGGTCGAGTGATGAAGGATTGAGTCTCCCGCACCAAGGAGAACTGGCTGCCCTGGCCACAGCCGTCTGCTGGACGATGACGGCGATCTCGTTCGAGGCCGCCGGGAAACGCGTCGGATCCCTGTCCGTAAACCTCCTGCGCCTCGTGCTCGCTTTCTTCTTCCTCGGACTTTTCGGGCTCGCAGCAAGGGGATTGCCTGTGCCCACCGACGCCCCTGCCGGAGCATGGGCGCTTCTCAGCCTCTCCGGTCTCGTAGGTTTCGTGGGCGGAGACCTCTGCCTCTTCAGGGCGCTGGTCGTCATCGGGCCAAGGCTTTCGACCCTGATTATGTCCCTCGCGCCCGTGATTGCCGCGCTTCTGGGCTGGTTCGCGCTGGGCGAACGGCTCGCTTTCGACGACCTCTGCGGCATGGCCCTCACCCTGCTCGGAGTCTGCCTCGTCGTGCTCGAAAAGAAGCCCGCCGCAGGACCGGGCGGCAGGGTCCGCGTCTTCGGCGTTCTCCTCGCACTGGCAGGGGCCGCAGGCCAGGGCGGGGGGCTGGTAATCAGCAAAATCGGCATGGGCGCCTACGACCCGTTCGCAGCCACCCAGATTCGCGTCATAGCCGGCGTCGCGGGATTCTCGGTGATACTCACCGCTGCCGGCTGGTGGCCGCGCTTCGCCGCGGCGCT
>JBFZBV010000138.1:0-3405 GCA_041308285.1 Planctomycetota bacterium
ATTTCGATTCTGATCTACATGATGTGAAGAAGGGGTATGTGGTCGAAACGTACAAGCATTCAGAAATCACGGCGAAGATACTGGGATGCTACTTCGAGGTGTACAACCGTCTCGGTCCGGGGCACAAGGAGAAGGTCTACGAAAACGCCCTGGTCTACGAACTGAGGAAGGTCTTCAAGAACGTCAAGTCCCAGGAGTTTCTGACCGTTCACTACAAGGAGATTGTGGCGGGGGAGTACTGCGCGGACATCCTCGTTGAAGACGAGGTAATCGTCGAGCTGAAGGCCATCAAGACTCTTTCGAAGGTCCACGAGGTGCAGGTCGTGAACTACCTTACGGCCACCGGGATCGAGGTCGGACTTCTCCTGAACTTCGGCGGCGACAAGCCCGAATTCAAGCGGAAATTCCTCTTCAATCCTTCCCCCCTCGAATCAAATCATGTCAATCAGCAGAAAAATCATGTAAATCAGGATCAAGAGGATCAGCCCGTGCTTACCCTCGAAGGCCAGGTCATAGGCACGCCGGCGTACATGCCTCCCGAGCAGGCGGAAGGGGACATCGCGAAAGTCGACTTCAGGTCCGATATCTATTCGCTCGGCGCGATTCTCTACGAGATTCTGACGTTCCGGCCCCCGTTCGAGGGCGCGAGCGGTGGAAAAATCATATCCAGCGTCCTTTCCCTCGACCTCACGCCGCCGTCGGAGAGGGTCTCGGAGATGCGAACAATACGAGCGGCTGGAAGTGTGGAGTGTCGAGTGTCAAGTGTAGAGAAGCGGGAGGCGCCCTCTGAACACTCGACACTTGACACTGAACACTTCCGGTTTTTCCCAGAGCCCGTCCCCCCCGAGCTCGACGAGATCGTCATGAAGGCCATGGCAAGGGACAAGGAAGCCCGGCACTCGTCGGCCCGGGGGCTTCACGAGGACGTGCAGCGGTTCCTCGAAGGCGAGAAGGAGCGCGAACGGAACCGGGAGCGGGCCCTGGCCAAGGTCGAAGAGGGGAGGATTCTTCTGGAGCAGAGGGCGGGACTCGCGAAGGCCGCGGATGAGGCCGGCAGGGAGGCGGATGAGAAAGGCAGGGAAATCAAGCCGCACTGGCCAATCGACAAGAAGAAGGGATTCTGGGCCATGCAGGGCAAGGCGAAAGCCCTTCGCGAAGAGGTCGAGAAGAGCCTGACCGCCGCCGGGCGGGCGTTCCAGGCGGCCCTCGAATTCGAGAGAGGGAACAAAGAAGCGCGCGCCGCTCTGGCTGATCTCTACTGGGCCGAGTTCATCCGCGAGGAAGAAGCCGGCAACCGGACCGGCATGATTCACTACGAAGCCCTGGTCCGCGAGTACAACGACGGGCAGTACGACGCGAGACTGGAGGGGGACGGCACGCTCGCAATCTCCACCCGGTTCTTCCCATGCCGCTGCCTGCTCGAAGGCCGCATGGTGGCCCCCGAGAATCTCTGCAGCCGGCGGTCAACGGCCGGCATGGAGACCAGGGAGGATGACATCCTCTCGACCGACACCTTTCCCTTCGCCAATTCCACGGGCGGAGTGATGGGCTACCATCCGTTCTCGGGCCGCGCGATGGACGGACACAAGGGCGCCGAAGGGCTGCCCGGCCGTGAGCCCGAAAAGCCGGTTCGCCTCAGAATCCACGGCCCCGAATGCCGGACTGAGCCGCTCGCCGGGGCCGACGTCTGGCTGTTCCGGTTCGAGGAGAAGGACAGGTTGCTCGTGCCGCACTTGCCCGTTTTACCTGATTCTCCTGATCCGCCTTCGCTTTCGGCGACTAAGGCAAGAGCTTCGGCGGAGACTGATCGACCTGATTCTGCAGCTTCTTCCATGCCCCCTGATGACGGGCGTCCACGGGGATTTTCCCCTGCATCGGGATTGCCGCCCGCGGCTGTCCTCGACCGCCTTTACGATCCCGGCTCGCCGTTCCACCCGACCGAAGGCCTGTATCTAGGCAAGACGCCAATCCCTCCATTCAAAATCCCAATGGGAAGCTACCTGCTCATCATTGCCATGGACGCTCGTGCCGGAAGTGCCCAGTGTTCAGTGTCTGATGTTCAGAAACGGGAGGCGCAGGATTTTCGACCGGGAAACAGGACTCGGGACGCGGAGGGCTCGGGGCTGAACACTCCACACTCCACACTCCACACTGGCACAGAGCACGAGTACGCCCCCGTCCGCGTGCCCGTCCTGATAACCCGCTGCGCCGGCGAGGAGGCTGACGTGACTCTCTACCGGAAGGACGAGGTCCCGGCCGGATTCGCCCAGGTCCCGGCGGGGAAGTTCGGCTGCCAGGGCGACAGGAACAATCCGTACTCGGGATCCATGCATGTGATGGAGACGGACGACTTCTTCATCGCGAAGCACCAGGTGACATGCTGTGAATACCTTGAATTCCTGAATGATCTTGCAGGACCTGATTCTCCTGATCGGCGCGAATGGAAGGCGCGTCTCGGCCCCGGAGGCAAGCGCGTGCCGCGCAAGGATTTTGCCACGGGGTACTGCTGGCCGAAGGACGAGAGCGGGCGGTACGTCATTCCGACCGAGAAATGGCTTTCAACGGCTCCGGATTCGCTGAAAAGACTTGCATCGAAGCTTGATATGAGCCCGTGCTGGTGGGAAGAGGACTGGCCGGTCTTGTCGGCGTCCTGGGACGACCTCATGGCATATGCCGAGTGGAAGACGGTGAAGGAGAGCCGCCTTTTCTCGCTTCCCCACGAGGTCGCATGGGAGAAGTCCGCCCGCGGGACCGACATGAGAATCTATCCGTGGGGCGACGAGTTCGACGAGGCGTTCTGCAACTCGGCGAAGTCGCACGAGGGCGGGGCGCGGCCGTCATCAATCCATTCGTTCCCCGTGGACGAGTCCCCGTACGGCGTGGCGGGGCTCGGCGGCAACGGCCGCGACTTGTGCCTGAACGACCCGGGCAAGATGTATCCGGGATGGCGGGTATGCCGCGGCGGTGCCTGGGGGCATACCAGCCACATCTTAAGGTCGGCGAGCCGCAACGGCGTCACCGCCCCTTACGTGGACTGCCGCCACAGCGGCCGCCTCATGTGGTCGCCGCGCCTGAATCCAGCCTGCCGGGAAGCGAAGGGGCGTGCATGAAGCCCGTCCGTGCCGGGCTCGACGAGGCCTTCCTGCGCCGGTTCCGACGTGGAACTCTGCAGCCCCATGCCGGCGTGACCGGTCCCCCGGCTTGAAATCCGCCGGCACGAGCGGTTATCCTCGTCTTTCCCAATCCGGATGAAGCGCTTCCCGTTCCGCGGGAGACCGTCCATATGCCGGCAGAATCGGACATCCTTTTCGCGGTCCTGGCCCTGCAGATGAACCTCATCACCAGGGACCAGCTGGGGGAATGCTGTGATCTGCGGGCCGCGGACGGCGCGAGGAGCCTGCGATC
>JBFZBV010000139.1:0-6754 GCA_041308285.1 Planctomycetota bacterium
CTGCGTCCTCTCAGCCGGGTCGGCGGTGAAAAGGCCCAGAACCTCGATCGGGCCGTGGCGGACCGCGCCAGGGTGCTCGGTCTCGGATCGGTCTGGGAATACGTGAATATGCTGTCCGGCGGCCGCACCGGCGAGGAGATGAGGGAGCTCATCCCCTGCTTCACCATCACGGAGACGTCGTTCTTCAGGACCGAGGCGCACTTCCGCGCAATCAAGTCCGTCGTAATCCCCGAGCTGCTCAGGACCAAGAACAGGTCCAACGACAGAATCAGGGTCTGGTCCGCGGGGTGTTCCACCGGAGAGGAAGCCTATTCGCTCGCGATGGTCTTCACGGAGGAGATTGGCGACCTGTACGCGTGGGATTTCAGGATTATCGGCACCGACATCAACGCCGACGCCCTGGACCGGGCCCGGAGAGGGGTCTTCGACCAGAAGGACCTCAGGAAGCTGTCCTCGGACCAGATTGCGAAGTACTTCGACGTCAGGGACGAGGGCTGCGCCGTCAGGGAAATCCTCTCCAAGACGATAGAATTCAGGGAGCAGAACCTTGTCTCGCCCGATCTCAAGGCGAAAATCGGCGAGACGATGGACCTCATCCTGTGCGAGAACGTAATCATCTATTTCAACAGGCAGATGCTCGACTCCCTTGCCAGGAAGTTCCACGAAATGCTCGCCCCCGGGGGGCACCTCTTCCTCGGATACTCCGAATCCCTCTACAAGGTCGACCACCCCTTCGACGACGTCTCGTTCGAGAACACCTTCTTCTACCGCAAGCCCTTGCGGGGCAGGGCGCGCAGGCACGCGATGGAAACGGCCGGACGCCGTCTCCCCGACCCCGCCGCGCCCGCGCCCGAACCGGCCGCGGGACGTGCAGGCAGGACGAAGCCGGCGCAGCCCGCGGCCCGCGCGAGCCGCCAGCCGGCCCCGAAGGACGCCCTCCCCGGTCCGGCATCCGCCGAATCCGATCCCATGGCGCTCATTGCGAGGGGGGAGATGGCGGCGGCCGCGGACTTGCTCGCGAAGCAGGCCGGGCGGGCGGGAGAGCCCAGGAAGACGGCCCTCCTCCTGTCCTTCGCCCTGGCCGCCTCCGGAAGGGCCGCCGAGGCCGGGGAAGCGATGCGCGGAATCGTCGAGGCGCACGCGCTCGACGCGGAGGTCAAGTTCTTCGAGGGCCTGGTCCTGGCCGCCTCCGGCAGGGGCTCCGAGGCCCTGGACGCCTTCCGCGGCGCCGTGTTCCTCGACATGGACCATTACCCTTCGCACTTCCACCTCGGAGAGCTCTGCGCGCGGAACGGGGCGAACGCCAGGGCGGCCTTCCATTTCCGCAACGTGCTCGACATTCTGGACCGGAGCCAGGGGCCCGGCCGGGTGCTCACCCTCGACGGCGTGCTCGAGGGCCAGCAGCTGGCCGAGACCTGCCTGGCCTCCATTCAATCCCTCGAGAAGGGACAGGAGTGAAGCGGTGGGCGGAATAGGCGAGTCGGGACCGAGGACGGGCGGGACCGGGTTCAACCCCCAGGAAATCCTCCAGAAGATGAGGAAGGACTACTGGGAGGGCCTGGCGAGGCCCCCGTCGGAGGCCCACGGGGCCACTTTCCTGGCCCTCACTTTCGAGGTGGAGGGGCAGGTCTACGCCGTGCGCGTGGACTCGGTCAGGGAGGTGATAAAGGTCCCCCCCTGGATTTCGAAGGTCCCGAGGAGCCCCAAGCACCTGCTGGGGATAATGAACCTGAGAGGCCAGATTATACCGGTGCTGGACATAAGGGAATCCGCCAGGAGCCGGGTCGGCGAGAAAGGGAGGATAGTGGTCTTCAGGGGCGAAGGCCAGGACATCGGCCTGTACGCGGACAGGGTCGTCGGACTGCCCGAGATCACGGTGAGCGAGGTCCAGAAGCCCCGCGGGCTCGCGGGACCCCTGCCGGCCGAGGTCATCGAGGGCCAGGTCGAGGTCCTGGACGAGGAATCGGGCAGGAAGAGGATAGCGAACCTTGTCGGCGCGGCGGCGATGATCCGCAGTCCGGCTTTCGAGTTCAGGGAGGCATGACGGGGGGGGGGTAGCGGGCCGTGCGCGATTCCGCCGGCCGCGGGGAGCGCTGATGAGCGGACAGGACAAATATCTCGGGATATTCAAGGACGAGGCCAGGGAGCATCTGGACGCGTTCCATGCGGGTCTGCTCGATCTCGAGAACAATCCCGGCGACCTGGAGATAGTCAAGACCATCATGAGGAACGCGCACACAATCAAGGGGTCGGCCCGCATGGTGGGCCTCCTGTCGCTGGGCGACCTAGCGCACCGCGTGGAGGACGTGCTCAAGGCCGTCCAGGGCGGTCTCATCGCGGCGGACACCGATGCGGTGAACATCCTCCTCGGCGCGGCGGACTGCATGGAGGCCTCAGTGCTGGGCCTGCCCTCGGGCGGGCCGGACGAAGGGAAGATGAAGGCCGCTGCCCTGCAGGTCTCCGCGTTTCTCGAGGCCAGGCTGGCCGCGCCGCAGGCCGGCAGGCCGGAGGAGAAGGACCTCGCGTCGGAGCTGTCCAGCCTGTTCGGCGCTCCCGCCGCGGCGTCGCCCCAGGAGAGGGCGGCCCGGCCCGACGAGGAGACCGGCCCGGCGCCCGCCCGGCCCGACGCGGAAGCCCCGTCCGCCCCGAAAGCGCCGGACCGCAGAAGCAAGCCCACTGCGTCCGGCCTGAGCCCCGACACGATGAGGGTGAAGGTCCCGAAGCTCGACAACCTCTCGAACCTCACCGGCGAGCTGGTGATTATGAAGTCGAAAATCGACAACAACCTGCACCGGCTGGACACGATTATGAAGCAGATAAAGGAGTCCGCCGCGCGCGGGCTCGACTCGGGCGGCGGGCGCGCGATGCGCAGCCTCACCGAGATAGAGCGCTTCCTCTCGGAGGAGTGCAACGACTTCCTCGAGCAGTTCAGGACCGACTTCTCCTTCCTCGACCTCTACGCGGAGGAGGTCCTTTCCGAGACCCTGAGCCTCAGGCTCCTTCCCGTGTCCACGATATTCGACAGGTACCACCGGCTGGTGAGGGACCTCAAGCAGGCCATGCGGAAGGACATCCGCCTCGAGATATCCGGCGGGGAGATCCTGCTGGACAGGCAGATACTCGAGGAGATTAACCCCGCCCTGATGCACCTCATCCAGAACTCCGCCGACCACGGAATCGAGCCCCCCGACGAGCGCGCCGCCGCCGGCAAGCCGCCGGGCGGCCTCATCGAGCTGAACGCGTTCCACCGCGGTGGAAACGTGGTCATCGAAATCCGCGACGACGGCCGCGGCATGAATCCCGCGAAACTGAGGGAGGCCGCGGTCGCGAGGGGGTTCGCCTCCGCCGAGGAGGTCGAGGGGCTGAGCGACAGGGATTCGCTCCTCCTCGTGTTCAAGGACGGGTTCACCACCTCCGACCGCGTGACCGCGACGTCCGGCCGGGGAGTCGGGATGAGCGTCGTATGGGAGAAGGTCCAGCGGCTCAAGGGCAGCGTCGGGATTGACAGCCGGGACGGCGAGTTCACGAGAATCCAGCTGGTCTTCCCGCCGGCCTTCTACAAGATGAAGGCCCTTCTCGTGGAAGCCGGCCGCCAGCTAGTCTGCCTTCCGTCGAACTTCCTCGTGGCGGTGGCCAGAATCAATCCCGCGGACGTGTCAATCGAGGGCCGGACGCCGATGATTTCCATCCAGGGCCGCATCGTCCCGCTCGTGGACCTGTGCGGCGTGCTGGGGCTGCCGAAGGCCGAGGAGGGCGGGGAGGCCCAGGCCGTCTCCGACACCGTGAAGGTCGTCATGGCCAGAATCGAGGACGACTACATCGGTTTCCGGGTCGACAGGATCCACAGGCTGGAGGAAATCATCGTGAAGTCGGCGGGCCAGTACTTCGCGGGGGCTCCGCTGATATCCGGGGTCACGATTCTGAGGCAGGGCGACCCGAGCATAATCGTCAACATCTACGGCCTGTTCAAGAGAATCCGGGAGCGCGGCGAGGTCGCCTTCGCGGCGGCGCTTCCATCGGCGGCCGGCGGAGGGAAGAAGAGGGTCCTGGTCGTGGACGACTCCATAACGACGAGGACCATGGAGAAGTCCATTCTCGAGGGAGCAGGCTACGAGGTGGAGACCGCCAAGGACGGCGAGGAGGCCCTGGCCGTCGCGGCCGGGGCAGTGTTCGACGTGGTGGTGACGGACATCGAGATGCCCGGCATGAACGGCTTCGAGCTCACGAAGAGGCTCAAGGCCACGAGCAAGTGCGCGGACGTTCCGGTGGTAATCGTCACGTCGCTGGCCCGCGACGAGGACAAGCGCAAGGGCATCGAAGTAGGCGCCGCGGCCTACATCGTGAAGGGGTCCTTCCAGCAGAAGACGCTGCTCGACGCCGTGAGGAGGCTGGCCGGGGCTTGAACGGGACGGGAACGCGATGAAGGTCGTGAAGTTCAGGGTGAGCGGAGTGTGGATCGGAGTGGACGTCCTGGGCGTCGACGCCGTCGCGAGGTGCCCGGAGTGCCTCGATGACCCCTCGACCTCGCTCGGGGTCGCGGGCCTGCTCAGTTTCCGGGGCAGGAAGGTGCCGCTCATCGAGCTCGCCTCCTGGCTCGGCCTCCACACGTACTTCCCGGGGGAGGAGAGGCACGTCGTCGTGCTGGACCTCGTGAAGACTTCCGTCGGGCTCATCGTGGGCGACGTCGAAGGCATGGTCGAGACCGTCTCGGAACCGGTCCTGCCGGTGCCCCCGACCGCCCAGCGGCTCCCGGACCTCCTGAGGGCCGTTCAGACCGACGGCGGGATTGTGAACCTGCTCGAGCCGGAAGTCTTCTTCAGGCGCGAGCACATCGAGGAGTTCATGAAGGCCGCATCGGGGCCGCGGGGCCCGGAGGATTCCTCAGTCTGACGCCGCCCCGCGCGGCCCCGCCTCCCATGCCGGGCGGCGGGCGCGCCGGGCGCTTTTCCGAGCAACGCGGGCCATCTGCGCCCGCAGGAGACAAGCATGGTGAAGCTCGAAAGGCCGATAAGGGTCCTGGTCGTGGACGACTCCGTGGTCGTCCGCGAGATTCTCAAGGAAATCATCTCCGGCAGCGGGGACATCGTGGTGGCCGGCGAGGCGTCGAACGGCGCCGACGCGGTGGAGAAGGTCAGGCTCATATCCCCCGACCTCATAACCATGGACGTGAAGATGCCCGTCATGGACGGGCTCGAGGCCGTGAGGATGATTATGGCCCGTAAGCCCACGCCGATACTCATAGTCACCGCGAGCCTGTCCATGGAGGAGACGGACGTGTCCTTCCAGGCAATCGCGGACGGCGCCCTGGACGTCATGCTGAAGCCGCAGATGGAATCCGAGGCGGCCCGCACGGCATTCAGGAAGGAGCTGCTCGAGAAGATCCGCATACTCTCGAGAGTCAAGGTGATATCGCACTTCGGGCGCAAGCCGAGGCGAACGAGGTCCATCCCGAAGACGGGCATCAAGAGCCGGGACAAGGTCGTCGCGATAGGCGCCTCGACCGGGGGGCCGGAAGCCGTGATGCGCATACTGAAGGCCATCCCCGGGAACTTCCCCTCGCCGGTCGCAATCGTCCAGCACATCGCCGCGGGCTTCGACAAGGGCTTCGCCTCCTGGCTCGACAACCAGGTGCCCCTCGACGTCAGGCTTGCGGAGAAGGGCGACACGCTCAAGCCGGGACTGGTGCTGATTGCGCCCACGAACTACCACCTCGTCTTCAACGGCCTGCAGGCCGATCTCGAGGACTCCCCTCCGGTGAACTCCTGCAAGCCCGCGGTGGACAAGCTGTTCGAATCCCTGGCCCTGAGCTTCAAGAGCGACACGATCGGCGTAATCCTTTCGGGAATCGGAAACGACGGCACGAAGGGCGCCAAGGCCATCAAGGAGCACGCCGGCACCACCATCGCCCAGGACAAGGAGACCTGCGTGGTTTTCGGCATGCCCGGATCAGCCGTGGAGGGGGGCGTCGTCGACTTCGTCCTGCCGCTCGAGAGCATACCGGAGATGCTCGTGTCGCTCGTCGTCGACAAGAAAGCGCGCTGACCCCGGCGGCAGGGATTCGGAAGCACTTGACACGCCGGGGCCCTTTTTTCCATCATGCCCCCTGGCCCCTGCACTGCCGGACCGCGGCCGTTTCGGCCTTCATTGGGGGAAGTGACATGCCGGAGGAAAAAGACCCGTTCAAGGCGCTCAGGGAGAAGATTAAGCAGAAGAAGGAGGAGGAGCAGAAACGCTTCGCGGAGAAAATCGAAAGCGAGGGGGACGAGACGCCCCAGCCCGGACGGGACCGGCAGGCCGCCGCCGCGCAGCCGGCGCCCCCGGCGCATCAGCCGCCGCCTTCAGCCCAGCCGGCGAGGCCGTCGAGCCTCGCGGACGCCATGCAGGGGGGGGGATCCGCCCCGGCTTCCGCGCCGCGGCCCGAGACGGACGGGGAGCCGGCCCGCGAGCCGGCGCTGCAGCCGTGGCCGCCCGTCGCGGATTCCAAAGGCCCGGCCAGAGCCCCGCAGCCGGCCCGTCCCGCGAAGCAGCAGCCGCCGGTGGAGTTCGCCCCGCGCGGGAAGCACACGCCCCCCCCGGAGAAGCCCGCCGCGGCCCCTGTCGAGCCTCCGAAGGGGCTCGTCAGGCACAGGTTCTCCATGGAGGACGCGGCCAAGATGGACAAATCGCCCGCCCAATACGTCCAGAAGAAGCCCGTCAAGTTCAGCGTCAACCGCTTCTCGAACGGCAAGAAGGACGAAGGTGGAAAGAAGACCGG
>JBFZBV010000140.1:0-2564 GCA_041308285.1 Planctomycetota bacterium
GCCCTTGGCTTTCTTAATATCATATAGATGGCAGGCCGTCAAGATTACTGTAATCTCGTCGCCGGAGTGAATCTCGGGCTCTTCCACGACCTGGCGCATGGGCTTGATATGTTTGGGGACCGTTCTCCGTCCCCCCCGCCTTCGACACGTCCTGATTCCCGATTCCCTTGTCCGATTCTCCCGTGACCATGTGAGGGTTTCACGGTCCCTTCGCCGCTGCGACGATGCGGTACGCGTGCACGAGCTTTTCCGAGTTCCTCCCGGCCGTCCACGTCCTGATGTGGACGAGGCCTGCGGGCGGGTTCCGCGGGTCGCTCAGGGCCTTGTGCAGATTCGGAGCCCAGACGCTGAGCGGCTTGTCCTCGTACACGAGCACGGCCGCGCCTTCGCTGCCTGCGATCTCCAGGACCGCCCGGACGTCGGCGTAGGCAGGCAGCGGCAAATGCCTGCAGTCCGCGTAGAAAGCCACCCTCGACATGTTGCCGGTGAACACCCTGCCCGTTCCTTCGGACTGCGCCAGCTCGCGGCCGATGTCCTTGACGAACGACTTGTCCGCCCTGGAAGGCCGGAAATCCACGGCGAGCCCCACGCCGGACGCGAACGCGAGCAGAAAGGCGAAGATGAAGGTCCCGGCAGGAACGCCCCTGGAAAGGGCCTTCCACCTCGGAATCCCGTCGATGAGGGCCCCCAGCCGCTTCGCCAGCACCACCGCCCCGCAGCCCGAGTGGCCGAGAAGCAGGAGGGCCGCGGGCATGCTGTGCCTGTGGCTCAGATAGCCGTTCGACCTGAGCAGCATGACGCATGCCGCGGCCCACAGCAAAGCCCCTGTGACCAGGAGCGCCTCCGTCCTCCAGTCCCGCGCTCCGGCACGGGACGGGATTAGAAGCCCGAGCAGCACCAGGATCCCGGGCACGTAGTAGAAGTTGGAAAGCAGGCGCCCCAGGAAGACCGCGACCGCCTCGGGAGTCCCCATTACGCGGACCTCGGGGTTAGGGACCTCGTTCTCCTGCTCCACCTTGTCCTCGAGCGTCTTCGAGAAATTATCCAGCGTCTTCTTGCGCGAGATGTCCCATTTCCCCGTCTCGTCCCGGATGTAACCGAGATAGGGGCTGCCCATGCAGACGAACCCGCCGAGGAACACGAGCCCGATGACCGCGGCCTTGAGCCTCGATCCTTCCAGGGGCTTCGCGACGATGCATACGACCGTGTGGACCCCGAAGGCGCCGAGGACGAGAATCCCCTCGGGCCTGGTCAGGTACGCGGCGCCGGCGGACATCCCGCCCAGCACGGCCGGGACGGCTTTCCCTTCCCGGAACGCGCGCGCCCCGGCCCAGAACGCGAAGATTGCGAAGAAGTGGAAAAGGCCTTCGGAGATCGTGTCGGACCCGGCCCGGACGAAGTGGGGAAGCACCGCGAACAGAGTGCAGGCCGCCAGCGCAGGAGCCCGGCCGAACGAGGGCCTCAGAGTCCAGAACAGGAAGAGGACCGCGAACGAGGAGAAGACCATCGGCACGCAGAAGGCCGCCGATTCGAATCCCCCGCACACGGGCTTGAAGACCGCGATGAGGAGCGGGTACAGCGGGTGGAAATTGTCCGAAAGACCTTCGCGGAATCTGCCCTGCGAGAACAGGCGGGCGGCTTCGATGTAGCGCACCCCGTCCGGCGCGACTATCGACGCCGCCGCAGCCGACACCGCACGGGTGACGAACGCCGCTGCCAGCAGAATCATCGCCGCGCGGCGATCGAGCAGCCGGGCGGCGGCCTCGTCCAGGCCCTCGTCGTCCGTCCATAAAAGCCGCCACGCGAGATTCATCGGTCCTCCGGGCCGCGCATGACCCCGGCCTCCGCCGCCGATTCCGGATCAGGCCGCATTCCAGAGGATATCACAGCGCAGCCGAGCCGCAACTGGCCGCTGCGGGGAAATCATGCGGCCTGGCGAGTCGCGCGTGCCCGCGCCGCGCCCTCCAAGGGGGTTGACGTTTCTTCCGGGAACCTGGAGAATCCAAAGAACTTCCGGCGTTTGATTTCCATCGAGTCGTGTCAAGGGATGCCCATGCGGGTCGGGATGTTCGGCGAGAACCTGATTGAACGGCTGGTGCTTTCCGGCGGAAAGGCGGCCGTCCCGCTCGTAGAGACCTTCTTCGCGACGGCGGCGGCGCGGGCCATAATGGCGGGTGCGAAGCTCGGAGTCTTCGGAGCCCTCGCCTCGGGCCCCAGGACGTCCGCCGAGGTCGCGGAGGCTGTCGGAGCGGACCCGAAGGCCGCGGAAAAGCTCCTCAGGGCCCTCGCAGCGGGGCGCTACCTCGCCTTCAGGAACGGGACCTACAGGCTCACGCCCATGGCAAGGCGCTGGCTCCTGCCCGGCGGCCGCGGCTCGCTCCACGACTCGGTCATGTTCAGCTACTTCGAGTGGTCGGCCATGGGGCATTACGAGGAATACATCAAGACCGGCAGACCCATCGGGTCCCACGGCGCCGCGGAGGAGGGGCTCTGGGAATCCTACCAGCTCGGCATGAGGTCGCGCTCCGCGCTCTGGGCCGAGGAGGCCGTGCGGAGATCGGAAG
>JBFZBV010000141.1:0-2820 GCA_041308285.1 Planctomycetota bacterium
GACAGGTTGAACCTGAGTTCCGCAGGGCGTCCGACGCCGCAGGCCGGGCAGGGGGCGCCGTCTGGGCCGAAATGGACTCAGTCCAGGGCGACATGCTCGTAGGAGCGGCGGAGAAGGCGCGGGGATGGCGATCCGAGGGGAAGCAATCCTACATCATGGAGAACGCCGTGGAGGAGAAGTTCGAAAAGACGGTCGACTCCCCTCGTCCTGGCGGCATGGGGATGGAAGAGGCAAGATGCGGCCTGGACATGCGGATAAAGCCTGCACTGGACGTCAAATCCGGCGCCGTGAGCCTGGAGATGACGGCGTTCACGACGATCTTCCATTCCCAGGCGCCCGCAGCTCCCGGCAGGGCCGGCCAGCTTCGCATCCCCCGGCTTCTCTCCCAGTCTTTCCGGATCGCAGCCGGGACCTACAGGGGCAACACGCTGATTATCCTTGGACTGCTCGACCCCTTCGCCTCGGGGCTGGACTCGGACGGCGGCCGCTCCTCCGGTGAGTGGAGGAACCTCCTAATCGTCATACGGCTCTCGCCCCAGTAGAAGCCCGGAGGATGCGTCGCGGCCGGGAGCGGACGCAATCCTTTTTCCTTCAGAAGGCGGACCTGCGCCCCGAAGACCTCCAAGCCCAGGTTGCCCCCTGCACGGCCTTCACCTGCCTCCTGCGCGCCTCTCCATGTTCCTTCTTCTGTTCTTGAGGAATTCCTCGACGGCTTTCCTCCCGTCGCCCTGTTTCATGCGGGCCTGGCCCGTGCGCCGCGCGTCGCCTCCCATGAACCTTCCGGGGCCCTGGCGCATGCGTTCCATGCGTCCGGCAGCGCCCCGTCTCGAATGGAAAAAGCGATCGAGGTTCCCGAACCAGCCATTCCCGCGCGCCCCCTGCATCCCGGATCTTCCGGCTCTGCGGGCCGGCGCCGACGAGCCTCGCATGGCAGGCGCCCTTCCGCGCATCATGCGCGCCTTCCCCGGACCGCGCTCAAGCAGCCTTTGCCTGCATTGGCAGCGCATCTGCGGGCGGGCATGCCTTGCTTTCCCGGCCTCCGGCCTTGCCTTGCCCCCGCGCCGGGCCTTGAGCGCCTCCTTCATGGCGTTTTTCTTCCGCTCCGGCACAATCTTGGCCTTCTTCTGGCCGCCCCTGAAGCCCGGTCCCCTGCCTTTCCGCGCCCCATTCCCGTCCATGGCCGCGACCGACCCTGCAGTCAGAATCAGGGCCGCTGCCGCCGCCAGCAACATCCTGGCCGTCATCTCAGTCCCTCCAGAAAAAAAGCCTTCTGCGGTGAAACAACCCGCCTCTGTCCAATCGAACACACTTCAGGACCGATGGTTCCGGAGAAATTCCCGAGATTCGAGCCCCGTCCTCGGAGGCATAATCATCCTTGATACCCGAGATCATTGTTGTTCTTATGGTTGCGATGGCGCGCTTCGCGCCCTCGATTTGCGGAGAAACTTCATGCTCACCGCTGAAAACACTGTTCTGGTGCTGGTCGACGTCCAGGAGAAACTGCTCCCGCTGATTCACGACCATGCCGGTCTGCTGGAGAACACGATTCGGCTCGTCAAGGGCATGAAGGCACTCGGCGTGCCCGTGGTCTGGACCGAGCACTATCCCAAGGGCCTTGGTCCGACGGCGAAGGCCCTTTCCGAACTGCTGGCCGGGCAGAAACCCATCGAGAAAGTCACTTTTTCCTGCTGCGCGACGGACGAATTCAACAGGGCCATCACGGCGCACCGAAGGGGTCGCGTCGTCATCGCGGGGATAGAGTCGCACATCTGCATCTGCCAGACCGCCTCCGACCTCCTCCGCACGGGTTACGCCGTGGAAGTCGTGACGGACGCCGTTGGTTCCAGGACTGAGAGCAACCGCTCGGTGGGAATCGAAAGGATCCGCGACGCCGGGGGCGGCTTGACGAGCGTGGAATGCTGCCTGTTCGAAATCCTCGGCAAGGCCGGCACTTCCGCCTTCAGGGAGGTGTATTCGATTATCAAATAGGCGCGCTCAAGAGGATTCCGGAGGGCCTACTTACCCTTCCTCCCCCATTTCCGCCGGGGTGAAGCGTCCTTTCTGGCGGCGAGAAGGTCCGCGGCAATCATGTCAGCCAGGCTGCAGGCCTCCTCGAGCAGGCCTGATCCCGGTCTGACCGATTCCCCGAACTCCATGTGGACGTCTCCGGCCGGATCGTAAGGCGCCCATCCGGGCAGTCCCTCGCGGTTCGGGTCTCCGTCGGCGGCGAAGTCCGTCCAGAAGCCCATCATGGATTCGGAAAGCCCGGAATCGGTCTCGTCGAAGCCCGGAGTGCGGCCTGCTTTCCCGAAGACGTATGCTATCTCCAGCCCGTGGAACGCCCCGAAGCTCTTGAGAGCGGTTTCCGGCACCCGCGTGAAGTGGTAGAGCCAGGCTTTGACCCCCGCCCTGGCCGCGGAACGGCACATGGCCCTGGCCGGCGCGGCGAACGCCGTCACGGTGGTGACCTTGTTGAGAGCGAGCTTCACCTCGTCGGGCGACTCGGCCGGGAAGAGTTTCAGGACGTCCGCCGCGTGCTCCCCGTACAAAGCGCGCATGCCGAGCCTGTACGCCGCGGGGCTCGATATGGGGAGGTTCTTGAGGAACATGGTCCCCTCGTCGGCGTTCGATCCGGCGATGAACGGCACCTTGTTGATTTCGCCCTTCTCGAAAAGCGCCGCAGGAGCGTCCGGGAAGGCCCACCCGTCCACCACAGGGCCGAACCTGTTGCCCTTGCTGAATAGCCCGACCGCGGCGCCCGACGCGGCGAGGAGCTCGTCGGCCGTCTTCGCACGCAGCGCATCGAGCGCGCCGGACGCG
>JBFZBV010000142.1:0-4978 GCA_041308285.1 Planctomycetota bacterium
AATCAGGTCGCCCGCCGCCCGAAGATTCCGGACTCTTCACCCCTGGGTCGCCTCCCCGGCTTTGAACGGGTTCTCGCCCTTCCTCAGGACCGAGGCCCAGAACTCGTCGGGCGTGTAGAAAGCCGCCCGGGCCTGGCCGCCCAGGCCGACGATCCCTCCCGACCTGATGCCGGCCGCGGCGAACGGAGCGAGCGGGAGCCCGTTCATCGTGGTTCCGTTCTTGGAATTCAGGTCCACGACCTGCCATGCCCCCTCGTGCTCGGAAAGCTGGGCGTGGTTCTTGGAAACCGATTCGACCTCGATGACGATGTCGTTGTCGGCGGATCGGCCGATGGAAATCTCCTCCTTGAAGATCCCCTCGTCGGCCCTGTTCTCGACGGGGAAGACCCAGTCGCAGGTGCCGGAACCCGCCCCGGGGATCCGGACGAGCAGCATGGGGAGGGGGAACTTCTTCAGGAAATCCTCCTTCCCCATGCCTCCGTGGCGCTTCCTGAACTTGTCGAGCGTCAGCACGTTTCACCTGTGCACGAAGACGAAAGGCAGTATCGCCGTGTAAAGGCAGTGGACGAGAATCAGGGCCAGCAGCGCGAAGGTCTCGAGGAATTCGTTGAGCCTCCTGCCGGCTTCCAGGTTGTGAATCCTGATTGCCTCGCTCCAGTAAGGCAGCCACGAAACGGTGAAGAACCACGTCACGATGGAAAAGAAGAAGAGAATCAGGGATTTCTGCCAGTGAATCCAGCCGAGCGCGGAGAAGACGACGTAGGCCGAGTAGTCCAGGATGGACAGCAGGCCGAACGCCTTCAGCAAGAGGCTGCCTTTGATTTTCTTGATGCTCTCGCCGAGCATTGAGAGGTCCTGCATGTTCCCCACCGGACCCGGGCTGCCCGAAGGAAGCTCCCTTGGGATGCCTGGGGCGCGCCGCGCGGCGCGCCCCCCGCGCTTCCCGCTTCCGCCGCGTTATTTCTTCCGGCCGCGGATGTACATAATCGGGGTCATGCCGCCGCCCTTGTGGACGTTGATGACCGTCGAGTCCGAGCTGCGCACGACGCCTCCGGTGTAGACCCCGCCGTAGGCGTAGAAGTTGACGTTTATGTTTTTCTCCTTGAAGACGATTCTGCCGGACGCCTCGTCCACCACGGGCAGGGCTTCCCTCGGTATCGTGATGTACTCCTGCACCACGAACTTCGCCTGCTTCGTCTTCTCGACCCACCCCTCCCACTCGGGCTGGGAGCAGGACGGGCCGACCGCCACGTCCTTGCCGCCGTACTGGTCAATCGGTTTGAGCACGAGCTTATCCCTGTTCTTCGGTATGAAATCGTACAGGTCGACCTGTTTGCCCTTGTAGTCGGTCTTGTCCTCGGAGACCACGCGCGTCCAGGGCACGGTCTCGCGTATGACCTTCTGCTCGTCGGCGGTGAAGGTCTTGAGGATGTCCGGCATCTGAATCACTGCGAGGAGGGACTTGTTGGACGCGAGGATGGAGCTCAGCGGGTTGACCATGCAGACCCTGCCGGCCTTGAGGGCCTTGACCACGGGCTGCACCTTGTCCCAGACGTGGGTCCAGTCCCCAATCCACCCGCGGCGGTAGATGATGTCGGGCTTGAAGCCGGAGGGGCTGACCAGGTCCTTCCCGTCCCAGGCCCACTCCTGCGAGTCGCAGAAGGCGGCCTCGAATCCCTTCCTCTTGAGCCATTCGACGATGGCCAGGAACTCCGGGAAGGTCCCGCCCTTCCCGCCGGAGAGCACGATTTTCGGCTTGGCGGACTTGGACCCGCCGAACTCGGAGTACGCGTCGAGGAGGGTCTTCAGAACCTGCGGCATTATCACGTCGCGGCCGATGTCGTACTTTTCGGCGAGCTTCTTGAAAGCAGGGCTCTGCTCGATTATCTCGGCCTGCTGGTCCGAGTACATCGGCCCGCCGGGGCTGTCGGCGTTGAACTCGCAGTACATGAGACTCTGGTCGGTCATGAACGCGTCGTTGCGCGTGATTCTCACCCTGCCCTTGAAACCGGTCTTTATGGCCACCGCCTCCTTCTCGACGTCGGTCATGTAGAACAGGGGTTTCATCTTGTCGGACTTGAAGTACTTCTCGGTGATTTTGTCGAGTATCCTGACAATCGCCTCGGTGGTGTGCCTGACGTAGCCCATCCTCGAATCGTCGATGAAGTAAGGCTTTATGAAAATCGGCATGGGGCCCGCAGCGAAAGTGCAACCCGCCTTGTCCATCTCCTTCGACAGCACGTCGTGCAGCCACCGGGAAGGCTTCTCGTTCGAATGGAAGGATTCCACAATCCCCTGGAAGTCCTTGTTCACGGCATTGATTAGCTCGGTCATCTCTTCCTCCTGTCTGAAAAACGCCCCTGCCCCTCCCGCGGGCCGGTTTCGCAGGGCACTCCTGGGCAATCCTCTCCCCCCGCGGCGGGGGTCCATATTAAGGCCCGTCCGCCGGGCGTGGCAAGCCTTTTTTGTTTTGACACCGGAAACCCCTCGCGGATAATATTCCCCTTTCCGCGAAAGACAAAGCACATCTTCGGAAGGAGAAAAAAAATGGAAAAACCAGACTTGAGACTTGTCACTGGCGAGAAGGGCAAGGAACAGGTGCTCAAGCCCTACCTCGAATCTCCGACCTGGATTGTGGACGGCGTCTGGGACCAGGTCTGGGACATCGCCGTCAAATCCCTCGACGCCTACCTCGACTACACCAAGGTGCTGGGCCTCCCGCACAGCTACCTGCTGGGGCTCGACATCCTGATTACCGGCGTGGCCTCCAAGGACGGGAAGTCGGTGGAGGACATAAGGCCCACGATCCTCGAGGGGCCGTGCTGCAACTCCTACCCCGCCTGCCCGAACATCTTCTCCTCCAGGCTGTACCTGAACCTCAAGGCCCTGGGCAAGGACCCGATGGAGCTCGTGGAATACCCCACGAGCCCGATGGGCATACTCGAGAAGATCGTCAGCACCTTCCAGGACATATGGGAAGCCAAGACCGGGAAGAGGGACCCCAAGGTGGGCATCTTCACGAGGCCCTACGCGGAGAGCGAGGAGGAGCTCGCGCACGAGCTGGCGCTGGCCGAGTTCAAGAAGGCGGGAATCGAGGTCTACCGCGTGACGCCCGACGAGATGCCGAAGGTCAAGGACGGCAGGCTCTGGGTGAAGGGCAAGGCCCTGGACATGGTCTACAGGCGGATAGAGAGGATTCACGTCCCCCAGTTCTACGGGATGGAGATCGGCAAGAGGATAATCAAGGAGACGGGCGAAACCATGTTCCTCAACCCCTGGGCGATAGACGACCTCAGGTCGAAGACCAAGGAGGAGGACTGCTTCCGCAGGTGGGAGAAGAAGACCGGGATACAGATATCCAGGCCCAAGACCCTCATGGGCAAGGAGATTTCCGCGGACGCGGTGCGCTCCCTCGCCGAGGGCGGAGGTTGGGCGCTGAAGCGCTGGGACTCGACGGGCGGCAAGGGCGTGTTCCTGCACATGGTCGACTCGCTCGTGGGGAAACTGGCCAAGAAGCTGTACGACAGGTACGACGGCCGGCACATGGTCGTCATGAGCAAGGACGAGTTCGAGAAGGAGCTCAAGAAATTCGACTCCTTCTCCGAGGACGCCTCGATACAGCAGATGAGGCTCATCGATTCGCGGCCGATCCAGGAGGGCCGCCTGGTGTACGACACCAGGCTCAACGTGCTCTACAACGAGAAGAGCAGGAAGTGGGAGTTCATCTCGGGCATTTCCAGGGCCGTCCCCTGCGGGGCGTCGGTGACGAACGGCAACTCGCTGCTGACGAACATCTCGTCCGGCGCGGAAATCTCCCCCCTTATCGTGGGGAAATCCCGCACCAAGGGCGCGAGGGACAAGATGGTGTTCGGGCCTCTGCTCAAGGCCCTTCTCGACGGGAAGGACAATACAACGCTTTGACGGGCCGCCCGGAGCCGCCGGGAGCCAGCTTTGATTTTTCTCGGAGGACGATTATGTACGGCAAGATGAAGGATTTCCTGGTGAACGAACTCGCCTCAATCAAGGAGCAGGGGCTCTACAAGGAGGAAAGGCTCATTATGACGCCCCAGGGCGCCGAGATATCGGTGAAGGGCGGCAAGAAGGTGCTGAACTTCTGCGCCAACAACTACCTCGGCCTCTCGAGCCATCCCAAGGTGATAGCGGCGGCCCACAAGGCCCTCGACCAGTGGGGCTACGGCATGAGCTCAGTCCGCTTCATCTGCGGAACGCAGGACATCCACAAGGTCCTCGAGCGCAAGGTCGCGGAATTCCTCAAGGTCGAGGACGCGATTCTCTATGCCGCCTGCTTCGACGCGAACGGCGGCGTGTTCGAGCCCTTCTTCAAGGAGGACTGCGCAATCATCACGGACGAGCTGAACCACGCGTCCATCATCGACGGCATCAGGCTCACCAAGGCCAAGAGGCTCATCTACAAGCACGGGGACATGGCCGACCTCGAAACCAAGCTCAAGGAGACCAAGGACAACAAGTTCCGCGTCGTGGCCACGGACGGCGCGTTCTCCATGGACGGGGACATCGCCAAGCTCCACGAAATCGTCCCGCTCGCCGAGAAGTACGAGGCCATAACGATGATTGACGACGCCCACGCGACCGGGTTCCTCGGAAAGACCGGCAGGGGGTCGTTCGAGTACAGGAACGTCGTCGGCAAGATCGACATAATCACGGGGACCTTCGGCAAGGCGCTCGGCGGCGCGTCCGGCGGGTTCGTCGCGGGCCGCAAGGAGATAGTCGATCTCCTCCGCCAGCGCTCGAGGCCGTACCTCTTCTCCAACACGGTGTCGCCCGCGGTCGTCGGCGCGACAATCGCCGTCTTCGACCTTTTAAGCGCCACCACGGAGCTGCGCGACAAGCTCGAGTGGAACGCCAAGTACTTCAGGACCGAGATGAAGAAGGCGGGGTTCGCGCTGCCCGAGGGCGAGCACCCGATATGCCCGATTATGCTCGGCCACTTCCCGAA
>JBFZBV010000143.1:0-10965 GCA_041308285.1 Planctomycetota bacterium
AGGTGTAGTCGGTTTTCGTCTCGAGCGGCGAAGTCCTTCGGGAAATCCTGTCGTATCCGTCAAAGGCGCTCAGCGTCTCCTGCAATCTCGGGCCGACGGACTTGAGCACGTTGCCGTTGGCATCGCGTGTTTGGGGCCGTATCTTGACTGTTGACTTGACGGTGGGGAGGCGGCTGTTCACCGGCCTCGCCGGGCCCATCCCCGCCGCGCGTTAATTCCCAGCCGCCCCCCCCTCAGTCTCCATCCCGTTTCATCTCGTTCGTCAAGGTCTACCACAGGTACGCCAATCTAAGTCTGCTCTGTCTCAACGATTTGGGACCGTTCGCGGCCCCTCCTCCCCCTTGCATTCGGAGGCCCGTACCGATATGTTCTCCCCGGAACGGTTAATCCGGAGGGAGCATGCACGTCCTTATAGTCGGAAGCGGAGGCAGGGAGCACGCGCTGGGATACAGGATTTCGCAGTCGCCGCTTGCTGATCGCGTCACTTTCGCGCCCGGCAACGCGGGGACCGAGGCATTGGGCGCCAACGTGCCCATCGAGGCGGACGACTGCCGGTCGCTCGCGGAGTTCGCCCGGAAGGAGCGCGTCGACCTCACCGTGGTGGGCCCGGAGGCGCCGCTCGTCGCGGGCATAGCCGACCGGTTCGAAGCCGAAGGCCTCCGCGTGTTCGGCCCGTCCGCTTCCGCTTCCAGGCTC
This sequence comes from Planctomycetota bacterium, assembly GCA_041308285.1. GTDB lineage: Bacteria > Planctomycetota > JAKEIC01 > JAKEIC01 > DYIT01 > PPR-0505. The sequence continues at coordinate 697 of JBFZBV010000143.1, forward strand.
GAAGGGAGCAAGTCCTTCTGCCGGAACCTCCTCCGCAGGAACAACGTCCCCGGCCCGAATTTCGCCTCCTTCTCGAATCCCGAGGCCGCAAAAGCCCATGTCGACGGCCTGGAGGAGTTCCCCGTCGTGGTCAAGGCCGACGGCCTGGCCGCCGGCAAGGGAGTCGTCATATGCAACGACAGGGCCGCCGCAGCCTCGGCGGTCAAGTCCATCATGCAGGACCGCTCGTTCGGGGCGTCGGGCGAGTCCCTCGTAATCGAGGACTACCTCGAGGGGGAGGAGGCCTCCATCCTCGCCATGACGGACGGCCGCACAATCCTCACGCTTCCGTCCTCCCAGGACCACAAGAGAATCCTGGACGGCGACAAGGGCCTCAACACGGGCGGCATGGGGGCCTATTCCCCCGCCCCGGTCGTCACGCCCAGGCTCGAGGAGAGGATAGAGAAGGACATCCTCGTTCCGACCGTCCACGGCCTGAAGAGGGAGGGCATCGCGTTCAAGGGCGTTCTCTACGCGGGCCTCATGATCACGAAAAGCGGCCCGAAAGTGCTGGAATACAACGTCCGGTTCGGGGACCCCGAGACGCAGGCGGTCCTCCTGAACCTCGAGTCGGACATCCTCGAACTCATGAACGAAGTGGTCGACGAACGCCTGGATTCCGCCGATCTCAGGTTCAAGAGCGGGAGTTCCGTCTGCGTCGTCATGGCTTCGGGCGGATACCCCCAGGCCTACGAGAAGGGGTACGAAATCACCGGCCTCGACAAGGCCGGGGAGATCGAGGACGTGGTCGTCTTCCACGCGGGAACGCGGAAAAAGGACGGGAAGGTGGTGACCGCCGGAGGGAGGGTCCTTGGAGTGACCGCGCGGGCCCCGGACCTGGCCGGCGCCAAGAAGCTCGCCTACGAGGCCGCCGCCGGGATTCGATTCGCCGATGCTTATTATCGCAAAGACATTGCCGACAAAGGGATAAGCAAATCCAGGAGGCGAGGCCGAAAAAAGGCGTAACTTCCCGCCGCCCCCAGCCGTTCATATTGACAAGTCCCCCCTGTAACTTTCCGTGTCGTTTCAGTATAATGCAGTTGTACCCCCCCGCCAGAAGGAATACGCGAGGTGTTTCATGGGCAGAAGAATTGTCATGGCCGCCATTCCCCTGTTCATGCTCTTCTCGGCCACGGGAATCTCGGACGAAGACTTCCAGAAAATCCAGTACCAGAAAATCGACTCGACCCTCAGAAGCAAGAAGATCTCCGTGGACTTCGAGGAGGCTACCCTCAAGGAGGCAATCGGCTTCGTGCACACGGTCACCGGCCTCAACATCGTGATAGACCAGGCCGTCTACAAGGAGACCAGCGAGGACAGCCTGCGCATCACCTTCAAGGCCGACGATTTGCCCGCAGGCGACATCCTCGACCTCATGCTGAGGTTCAAGGGCCTTGGGAGGTGCTACCGCCACGGCGTCCTGCTCATCACCACGAACGCCGAATCCGTCGGCAAGCCCTACCTCAAGTACTACGACGTCCGCGACCTGACCTTCAAGATTCAGGATTTCCCCGGGCCTGACATCGAGCTCAAGGGATCCGGCGAGGGGGTAGGCCCCGTGTTCCCGGGCAACGAGGATCCGGATAAGGAGACCGTGAATCTCGAGGAAATCACGGAGCTAATCCGCACGACGTGCGGCGAGAGCTCGTGGGACGAGAACGCGGGATGCAAGATGTCCCAGGTCAACGGCGTGCTGCTCGTGAAGCAGACGGCCGGCGTCCACTATGAAATCGCCAAGCTCCTGGCCATGCTCAGGGGCCTCAGGTGAGATTGAACCGGGCATAGCCGTGCGGGCCGGGGGAGCCGGAGCTCCGGAGCCGGAGCTTTCCGGGCTCTCCCGGCGCCGCGACATGACCCGGGCGAACCGGAGCCGAAGAGGGACGTAACTCCAGGCTCGCCCGGGCGATAGCACGCGCTTCGCGCGTGAAAACCAGGTTTTCTTTTCGATTTCCACGATAAACCCATTCAGGTCAATTCAGCTTCTCTTTCAGCGATTTCAGCGTCGAATACGCCCTTGCTCCATCGGAACCGTGCATGCATCTGCTCTGAAAATGCTTGACTTGCGCCCGGATACCGGGCAATTTCCATGACGCATGCCGGTCCGGGCATGCTGTCTTTTTTTCCGGCAACAAGCCATGTCAGAACCTGCAGGCTCATACAGACGCACCATGGTCGTGGCCCTCGGCGGAAACGCGCTCGTCAAGCCCGGCCAGGAAGGGAACGTCTACGAGCAGTTCGCCAACACCCGAGAAGCCGTAATCGGGATTGTAAAGCTGATTAAGCTCGGTTGGAGAATCGTCCTCACGCACGGCAACGGGCCCCAGGTAGGCAACATCATGATCCGGGTGAACGAGGCCCTCGGCAAGGCCTACTATGTCCCCCTGGGCGTCGCAGTGGCCGAATCCCAGGGCGAAATAGGGTACATGATTGAGCAGACCCTGCAGAACCGGCTCATCATCGAGAACATCAAGAGATCCGTCGTGACCATACTGACGCAGGTGATATGCGCCCCCGACGACCCGAGCCTGTCGAAGCCCTCGAAGCCCATCGGACCCCGGTACACCCCCGAAGAGGCGGCGAAGCTGATGGCCATCGGCATGAAGATGGTCGAGGAGCCGGGCCTTGGCTGGAGGAACGTCGTGCCGTCCCCCAATCCGCTCGAAATCGTGGAGAAGGAGACAATCAAGCGCCTCGTCTCGATGGACGTGATTGTGATAGCGGCAGGCGGCGGGGGCATGCCCGTATATGTCCAGCCTGACAACACCTACGAAGGGATGGACGCCGTCGTGGACAAGGATCTCGCGAGCTCCGTGCTGGCGTCGGACATCGACGCGGACGAGCTCCTGATTCTCACCGGAGTGCCCAAGGTCTACATCCGGTTCGGCCGGCCGGATCAGAAAGGACTTTTCGTGACGACGAAGGACGAACTCGTAAGGCATCTCGGAGACGGCCAATTCCCGCCCGGGTCCATGGGCCCGAAAATAAGGGCCGTCATAAGATTCCTGAGCGAGGGAGGGCGCAAGGCCCTGATTACGTCGCCCTACGAGCTCGGCCCGGCCTTGGAGTTCAAGACAGGGACCCACGTCTATCCGAAGAAGGGGGACATGCCGGAGGGCCTGCTGCCCCTCCTGGATTGAAGCGCGCGAAAGCCGGCTTCCGCCGGTCCCGCCTTCCGCAGCCGGCCGGCTAGCCCGCCGCGGGCGTGTCCGAAAACGTCCTCAGGATGCCCTTGGCCTGGGCATGGGCCGAGGGCATGCCCGACGTGCCGGAGGAGAGGTAGAACCAGAACCACCTGCCGCCGCGGAGCAGCAGGAACCCCCGGCGCACGAGGCCCGACCCGGTTCCGTCACTGCCCGCGAGCCGGAAATCGAACTCGACCTGCTCGGAACCGCCGGTGCCGGCAATCTCGTACGAGTCAATCTCCAGCGGCTGCCCGGAAATCCTCGCCAGCAGCATGCGCAAATCCCCGCCGGCCTCCTGGCTGGCCTTCCTCAAGTACCCGAGATCGGCCTCGGGCTCGACGGTCTCCACGGCCAGCGAGAGCTTCGCGCCGATGCTCCTGTTCACGAGCGTGAACTGGAAGGCCTCCTCGTCGGACGGCGCTTCGGGATCCCATCCTGCGGGCACGGAAAGCTCGTATCCCAGGCGGGGGTTGGATATCACCGGAAGGGCCACGGACGGCGGGGAGGACCGGGCGGACACGAGCCTGAATTCCGGCCCCTCGGCCCCGATGCCCTTCCCCAGGCCCCAGAGGGAGAGGACGACGAACGCGGCGCCGGCCGCGATTCCGGACAGGCCCAGGAACCTCCTGATGGCGCCCCTGCGGCCCGTGAACCTCGGATCCACGACGCGGAAGAGCTCCCCGCACTTCGAGCATCTCACCTGCACGCCCGGCGTCGACTCGGGAATCCTCTGCCTTTCGAAGCAGAAGGAACAGGTTGCCAGGTTCACTTTAATCATGTCGCCGACCGTCAATCCGCGACTGCCGCCGGACGGCGGACCGCATCGCCACGGGCACGACAGATGATATCAAAGGGATGCGTCGACTTCCTCATGAAATGCCCGCCGCGGGGCGGCCGGCCGCGGACCGCGCGCATCGAAGCCCCGAGCCGGAAATCTTCTCTAACCCCTTGACTTCGGCCCAGCGGTTCATTAAATTCTGATCTTTTGAACCCGGTTTTCATCAAGGTTACCCTGGAGGTTTCGGTTAATGGACTTCGACGACAAACAGCTTCAGTGCAGCGACTGTGGGGAGGCTTTCACCTTCACAGCCGGAGAACAGGAATTCTACCGCGATAAGGGGTTCAAGAACGAACCCAAGCGTTGCCCGAACTGCCGCAAGGAGAGGAAGGCGATGCGCGGACGCGACTTCCTCGTGACGTGCGAGGAATGCGGCAAGGAAACCACGGTGCCATTCAAGCCCACGGGCTCCAAGCCCGTGCTTTGCAGGGAGTGCTTCGACGCCAAGAAGCAGTCCAAGACCCCGACCTAGATTCGGCATCCCGGACCCGGCCCTCGAGGACGCGCCAGTCAGCAGCGGGTGTGGCGCATGGACCAAGTCCATCGGCATCCAGCGGAGGATCCTCGTCCGTCCCGCCCGGAGGCGCGCGGGGCGTGCATTCCGGCGGCGCGGGGGCCTCACGCCTTGGCCGCGTGCACTATCGTCCATATGTCGGTTGGCAGGTACTTCCTGCGCGACACTATCCTGAGCCCGGCGTCGCTCACTACCTGGTCCATGTCGACGCCGTTCTTCCAGCCAATCTTCTCGCACAGGGGCCCCATGACGTTCTCCACCGCCGCCATCAACGGGTTGCGGCTCTTGAAGTGGTTGACGAGCACGAACGTGCAGTCCTCCTTGCCGACCTTCGCCATCCTGCGGAGGACGTCCACGGGGTCGTCGACGACGCTGATTACGAACGCCGCGAATATGAAGTCGAAATGCCCGGCGGGGAACGCGCCGTCGATTTCCTCGGCGCACAGGCACCGGAGATCGACGTTGCCGAGGCGCAAGGCCTCCACGCGTCTGCGCGCATGGGCGAGCATCTTTTCCGAGACGTCAATCCCGGTGACGCGGCAGGTCTGAGGGTAGAGGTTGAGGGACAGGCCCGTGCCGACTCCCAAATCCATGATGCGGGCGCCCCTGCCTATCCCCGCGCCCTTTATTGCCTCCCTCTGCCTCGGAAGCGTGACCCAGCTGAAGAGGGAATCGTAGAACCTCGAGAACTTCGAGTAGAGCACGCCGGAGGACGCCTCAGATTCCCGTGAAATATCTTCCTTCCCTGTCATCTTCGTCGACCTCTAACGACTGGATAATCTTGATGTAGCCCTCGTAACGCACCGGATGCACCCTCCCGTCCACTACGGCGTCCGTCACCGCGCAGTCCGGCTCGCCCCTGTGGACGCACCCGTGCATCCCGCAGGACCCGGCCAGCGCCACGAAGTCGGGGTAGTACCGCCAGACGTCCTGAACCGCGATGCCGGTGATTTTGAACTCCCTGATGCCCGGCGTGTCGATAATCCTCGTGCCGGCGGAAATCCCGAACATCCTCGGGGCGGTGGTCGTGTGCCTGCCCTTTCCCGTCTTCCTCGACACCGGCGCGACCCTGAGGTCCAGGTCCGGCTTCACGGCCTTCAGCAGCGACGATTTCCCCACCCCCGAGTGCCCCAGGAGGACCGTCGTCTTCCCTTCGAGGGCCGCCTTGACTTCCCCGATGCCGCATCCGGACGCCGCGGAGGCGTGGATTATGCGGTATCCCGTCCCACTCAGGTAGCCGGCATCCTCCCTCTCGTCCTCCGGGACGAGGTCGGCCTTGTTTATGCACAGGAGCGGCACGAGGCCCCCGGCCTCAGCCGCCACGCAAATCCTGTCCACGATGCCCGGCCGGAAAGGCGGGTCCCTGTGGGAGGCGATTATCATCACCTGGTCCGCGTTGGCCGCGACGACCTGCGGCCACTTCGTGCCCGACGCCTCCCTCACGAGAGCCGTCCTCCTTTCGAGCACGTCCTCGATGGCCCCCTGGCCCCCGCCCGTGAGCGTGAACGTCACGACATCCCCCACCGCCAGCAGGTTCTTAATCTCCCTCTTGCCGAACTTGCGTATGCCCCTGATTACGCACCGGAACTGCGCGCCCTGGTACTCGACCACGCAGCCCTGTGAGACCAGGCTCACGACGATCCCTTCTGTCCTGGCTTCCCCGCTCATCCGCCGCTCCCGCCGGACCGCGCGATTATCGCCTTGGCCTGCGCGTCTTCCGGGTCGATTTTCAGAATCTCCCTTGCGTCCGCTGCCGCTTCCTCGGGCATCCGGAGCGCCTCGTAGGACAGGGCGCGGAGAAGCAGAGCCGGGCGCGACGATGGGGCCAGCCCGAGCGCGGCGCCGCAGGCCTCGACCGTCCCCTCGAAGTCCGCCGAAGCGTACAGCGCCGAGGCCAGGCCCAGGCGCAGGTCGAGGTCGTCCGGCGCCTCGGCCGCGCCCCGCCCGAACGCCTTCGCCGCAGCCGCGGAATCCCCGGCGCCCAGGTGCGCGTAGCCCCTCCAGAGCTCCGCCAGCGGCGACACGAGTATTGCGCCGTCGAGCTCGCCAATCGCTGAAACGGCCTCCGCGTACTTCTTGTCGGCGTACAGCGCGGCGGCCTTGCGGGCCGCGATGTTGGCGAGCATGTCGAACGCCCCGCGGTCGAACGGGAAAATCTCGAGGACCTTCCTGTACGTCGCCGACGCCTGCCCGAAGTCCTCCTCGACGTAGTGCGTGTGGCCTATCCACGTCAGGATGTTGGTTACGTTCGGGGTGGTCTGCACGAGCCCCATGAGCTCGGCCCTGCACCTTTGCATGCTCTGCCTGTCGCCCTTGTTGACGAGATAGCACGCGGCGGCCTTCCTCACGGCAAGGGACGCGTCGGACTCCGCCGCACGCCTCATCGCCTGCACGACCCCGACCTTCGACTGCCCCATGAGGCCGAATATGCAGCACACCCTGAGCATCGTCTCCCCGTCGCCGACACCCTTCATGAGGGCCTCCTTGGCCTCGGGGCACGGGAACCTGCCCAGGAGCTTCGCCGCCGAAGCCCTGTAGACGAGCACCTCCTCGCCGGGGTTCTCGACCAGCCTGGCCAGGTCGCGGACGCAGGCCGAATCCCCGGTCCTGGCCTTCGCGAAGACGTCGGCGGTCTCCTCGATTCTGTACCTCCTGTCGCCGTACCATTCCCTCATCCAGCCGAGGGACCACTCGGGGGTCTTGTCGGCGTGGCACGAGTTGCAGGCGTTCGGAATGCCGTGGACAATCGTGTTCCTCGGCGACGGGACGGAGAAAGTGTGGTCGAGAACGACGCCGTGGCGGTTCTCAATCGGCATCCACATGGCATGGCAGGCGAGGCACCGCGATCCCTCGGACCTCTCGGAATGGAACGTATGGGCCGGCACGTCGTCCTTGAGATCCGCGTGGCAGTCGGTGCAGAACCTGTCGTCCCTCCTCGGGTATTTGAGGTCGGCCGGGAAGTCCGATCCGTGCGGGTCGTGGCAGTAGATGCAGGAGAGCCCGCCCCGATCGTGGCAGAGCGACTGCGACAGGAGGAAGTACTCGTAGTTCAGCTCCTTGTACCTCCCGTCGGGATAGACCCTAATGTCGTCCTCAATCAGCCTGGGGAGGAAGAAGTCCGCGTATTCGCCGCCCGGCAGGAAGCCGGTGCCCCAGATTTCGTCCTTCTCGGAGTGGCATTCGGCGCAGGCCTCCACGGATTTGCGCGTGCTCAGCGACTTGAGGTCGGGGAAGTCCCTCCCCTTGGGAATCCCCTCCATGTCCGTCCAGCGCCTGACGTGGTCGCTCCCGGGGCCGTGGCACGCCTCGCACCCGATGGTCAGCTCGAGCCATCCGGTCTCGTACCTGTTCTTCCCGGGGTCGAAGCCCCTTCTCGTGCGCGATATATGGCAGTCGGTGCACCTCTCGTTCCAGTTGCGGCCCTGGTACTTCCAGTATCCAGGATCCTCGGGCCCGAGGACCTGCCTCGACTTCACCCACACCATTTCGGAGTAGTCGAACCACCTGCCGCCCCTTTCCCTCTTGAAGCGGTCGGGATGCCCGGGGTCGTCCACTTCGCGGAACAGGGGCAGGGACTGCACCCTCCCGTCGGGGAAGCGCGTGAGGAACATCTGTATCCTGCGGCTCCCGGTGACGTAGTCCACGGAGTGCTCTTCGGCCGGGAGGCCGGCCTTCTCGACCCTCAGGAAGTATCTCCCGTCCCTCTCGGCCATGGAGTAGGTCACGTCGTGGAAGACGTACCTGGAATCGAGGTCCAGGTCGGCCTTGACGGTCAGGGGGGAGGGGAGCGTGACGGAACGCGTGTGGTTGGATTTGAGCCACTTCTCGTACTCGCGCCTGTGGCAGGTCGAGCATTTTTCCGAGCCGACGTAGGCGGGCTCGCCGAATGGGTACTCCGCGGTGTATGGAGTCCTCGGGCCGGAGGCGGTTTCCCGCCTGCTCTCAACCTCGTGTTTCACGAGGAGGACGCCTGCGCCGGCCGCCAGGACCATGGCGAGGCCGACGACCGCGGGCAGAGCCGCCGATCTCCTAGGGTCGCGGAAAAACATGGCCCATGCGGGGTTCGCCCCGCCTCCTCGCCGCCCGGCGGCGGAAATGCCCTTGAAACGCCGCGGTCATTTATTACTCTTTCCATTCTCTGCGCGGAATCGAGCCGGCACGCCCGGCCGCGCCGGACCTTTGCCGGCCAGAGCAGATTATACAAACCGCCGCTGTCGGAATAGAAGCATGTCGGCCAGAAAGCCGAATCCGGTGCCGTCGAGGCTCAAGGGCAGGGCCGCCTCCGCGGCCGGCATCCTCCTGGAAGCCGGGCAGGACCACGTGCTCGCCGGATTCGACTCCATGCCGGCGCGCGAGAGGGCCGAGCTCGAATCCCAGCTCGCCGGCTTCGACCAGGAAGCCCTCAGGCTCTCCCTCGAGGCCAGGCCGGCGCCCCGCGCGCCGCTGGCTCCCGAACGGATTGAACCCCTCCAGTCGGTGTCCGAGAAGACCGTCTCGAAGCAGGAGTGGGACGAAGCCGTGCGGACCGGGTCTGAAATGCTCGCGTCCGGCCGCGTGGCGGCGTTCACCGCCGCCGGCGGGCACGGCACGAGGCTGGGATTCGACGGCCCCAAAGGCGCCTTCCCCATCGGCCCCGTGTCGGACAGGTCGCTGTTCAGGATATTCGCCGAATCCATAGCCGCGTCGTCCCGGAGGCACGGCGCCGCGATGCCCTGGATCGTGATGACGGGCCGGGACAATCACGACGCCACCGCCGCGTTCCTGGACCGCAACTCGTATTTCGGCCTCGACCCCGGCCTTGTCTCGCTGGTCATGCAGGGCGCGCTCCCGGTCCTCGACGCCGGGCGCAGGATAGTGATGGAAAGCCGGTCGAAAATCCTCACCGCCCCGGACGGGCACGGAGGGTTCTTCCGCGCGATGGAGACCTCGGGCGCCTTCGAGAGGCTCCAGCGCCGCGGCGTCGGCACGATTTTCTACTTCCAGGTCGACAATCCGCTGCTGAGAATCCCGGACGAGGCCTTCATCGGCTTCCATGCCCGGCGCGGGTCCCTGTTCTCCACCAAGGTCGTGGAAAAAATCTCGCCCGAGGAGAAGATGGGCGTGGTCTGCAGGACCGGGGGCGTCGTCCGGATTGTGGAATACAGCGAAATCGGCATGGAGCTGTCCGCCCTGAAGGACTCCGGCGGGCGCCTCGTGATGTGGGCCGGGAACGCGGCCAGCCACGTCATAGACCTCGATTTCGCGCGGGAGATTGCGGGCCGGGTCCTGCCGTTCCACGCCGCCAGGAAGCAGGGATCCCTCTCGCCGGACTCCCCGTTCGACGTCGTCAAGATGGAGAGCTTCATTTTCGACGCCCTCGCATGGGACCCGTCCCCGCTCGTGTTCGAAGCCGCGAGGAGCGAGGAGTTCGCGCCGGTCAAATCCGCGGACGGCCGGGACACACCGGCGGCGGCCAGGAGGATGCTCACGGAGAAGTACGCCTCCTGGATTGAGGCTGCGGGAGTCGCGGTCGAGCGCGGTTGGGACGGCACACCGCTCAGGCCGATAGAAATCTCGCCCCTGACCGCCTCCTCGCCCGAGGACCTCCTCGCCCTCGACAGGAGCCGGATTTCCGCCGCCGTCGGCCCCGGGGGACCGGGCCTGCTCTGACCCAGGGGTGAAGAGTCCGGAATCTTCGGGCGGCGGGCGACCTGATT
>JBFZBV010000144.1:0-2882 GCA_041308285.1 Planctomycetota bacterium
AGGATTGCGGACGTGTCCAAGGCGGTGACAATGGACTTCAAGGAGCCGGGTGACTTCATATACGTCGCGGGGGTGACGAGGGAGGAGCTCGGCGGGTCGGAGTATTTCAGGATGCTCGCGCAGGAGTCCGGCAAGCCGGGCGCCGTGGGCGCCACCGTGCCCCGCGTGGACCCCGACACGGCATTGAAGACGTTCCACGCCGTCCACAGGGCCATCGAAGATGGACTGCTCAAGTCCTGCCGCTCCCCCTCGAAGGGGGGCCTGGGCGTCGCGCTGACCCTCTGCTGCATAGGCGGCGGGCTGGGCTGCGACTTCAACGTGGCGTCGGTGCCCACGAAGGCCGGGGTCGCCCCGGACACCGCGCTCTTCTCCGAATCGAACTCGCGGTTCCTGCTCACGGTCGCCCCGAAGGACGCCGAGGCGCTCGAGAAGATTTTCAAGGGCCTGCCCATCGCCTGCGTCGGCAGCGTCACCGAAACGGGCAGGATGATGATTCTGGAGTACGGAGCCAAGGTCGGCGAGATATCCGTCCTGGACGCGGCGGCCGCCTTCAAGAAGACCCTTGCGGATGTCTGATGCTGCCGTGCGCGCCTGACCCCCGGCCGCCCGCCGGCCCCGGTCCGGCGTGCTTGTGCGCGGAGGCGCTTCATGGGCGATACCGCAGGATGGGGCCTGCTTCTCGCCGTCTTCGGCGGCGGAGGACTGGGGGTCGCCGCCGCGGTCCTCATGCTCTACTTCGCGAGCGACGAGCTCAGGTGGGCGCGCTTCCTCGATACGGCCGGCTCGCTCTTCGACAACAGGCTCACCAGACCCGTAATGGAGTCCGGCCTGGGCAGGTGGATTAACCGGAAGACGATTATGGGCTACATCCGCGCCGGGAGGTTCGACAAGGCCGGCGACATCGCCGTGAGGGAAGCTCTAGTCGACGAATCCGTGGCGATGCTCGAAGCGTCCGGGAGGATTCGGGAAGCGGCGAAACTCGCCCGGAGGATGGGGAGGGACGCCGACGCGGAACGGCTTTACAGGTCCTTCATGGCGATGTGCCTGGAGAAGGACATGAAGCTCGCCGCGGCCGAGACCGCCGAGGAGGCGGGATTCTGGGAGGACGCGGTGAACCTCTACCGCGGCCTGGAGGGAAAGGAGTCGAGGCTCAAGGCCGCCAGGATATCGGCGGCCCACGGCCTTCCCGGCCTGGCGATTGAGATATTCCTCTCCGAGGAGGCGCTGCTGGACGCGATGCGCACGGCCGAGGAGGCGGGCATGCTGGACTTCCTCCTCCAATTCTGCAGCAACAGCCCGAACGCCGTCCTGCACCATTTCGGGGCGGACGCGGCCCGGAGGGCGGGGAAGATAGGGGCCGCCATCGGGATTCTGGAGGCCCACGGGCACCTCCAGAACGCGGCCGCCATGGCGAGGGAGGCCGGCCTGGCGGAGAAGGCGGCCGCCCTGCTTGAGCGGATTAGGGAGAAGAGGCTCGGCGCGCCGAAGGAGACCTCGAAGTCCGGAGGCCTGTTCGCTTTCGACTTTTCCGACGACGCGCTTGAGGAAGGGAAGTGATTCGGCGCGGCCCCGCTTGAAACTGCGGGCCGGTCCCGGTATGTTTTCCCGCATGTCCGGGCCTCCGGGACCCGGCATGGGTTGGAGATGACGCCTATGCATTCGAAAGCCGTCAGGGCACTGGTGATGACCGGCTACGGCCTCAACTGCGAGGCCGAGACCTCGCACGCGCTCGGCATGGCAGGAGCGGCCGTGGACATGGTGCACGTGAACGACGTGCTCGACGGGCGCAGGAAACTCGACGATTTCCAAATCCTGGCGCTGATAGGGGGATTCTCGTTCGGAGATCACATAGGCGCAGGCACGGTGTTCGCCACGAAGCTCAAGTACCGCATGGAGGATTCCCTGCGCGACTTCGTATCCAAGGGCAGGCTCGTCCTGGGCATATGCAACGGCTTCCAGACCCTCGTGAAGCTCGGGCTGCTCCCGGGTTTCGACAGGAGGAGTTCCAAGAGGCTTGTCGCGCTGGGATGGAACGATTCGGGCGTGTTCAGGGACGCCTGGGTCAGGCTCGCAGTGAACAGGAAGAGCCCGTGCATCTATACGAAGGGCATCGAGTCGCTGTACCTGCCCGTGCGCCACGGCGAGGGCAAGTTCCTGGCCGAGAGCGATTCCGTGCTCGAGAAGCTGGAATCCATGGATCTCGACGTGCTGCGGTACGTGGACCCGCGTACCGGGAAGCCGACCTCCGAGTTCCCCCACAATCCGAACGGATCAGTCAAGGCAATCGCGGGAATCTGCGACCCATCGGGGAGGATTTTCGGGCTGATGCCGCACCCCGAGGCGCATCTCTCGCCCTACAACCACCCCCAGTGGGCCCGGAACAGGATCCGGGGCCCGCTGCCCGCCGAAGGGGAAGGCGCGGCGCTGTTCAGGAACGCCGTGGAGTTCGCGGCCAGGAACCTGCTCTAAAGGGGTCCTCGCCCGCGGTCTTCGTGGGAATCCCGTAAGGTCCCCCCAAGAATCGACGGCTCCCGGGAATTCTCAAGTTGACGCGCATGGGGCCCTCGGCATCCCGCAGGGCCGCGCACCTCAGTCCCTGCGCGAGAGCGCGCCGGTCCTCAGCAGGAAGTATATCAGGTAGGATACGGACACCGCGGCCGCCGCCACGTACGTCATCGCAGCGGCGAAAAGGACCGCCTTGGCCCCGCTCAGCTCTTCACTCGTCAGAATCCCGGTCTCCGCGAGCTGCGCCGCGGCCCTCCTCGAAGCGTCCAGCTCGACCGGAAGCGTGACTATCTGGAACAGGACGGCCCCTGCGAAAAGGAAGACGCCGAGCTTCGCCAGCCCGAGGAAGTTGAGCATCAGGCCAATCATTATGAGCC